>JBBSIX010000045.1:0-15900 GCA_038231875.1 Chloroflexia bacterium
CTTCTTGCGTTGGCTTGTGTTAATCTTATCTAGCAATCAAGGTACAGTAACATAGTGCAGCGCCGGAAAAGGAGATTCTCATGCAAGCAGCCCTGATCTACTCAACCCGCACCTGACCATGGTGCAGCAGAGTGAAAGAGTTTCTTTCACAGCGAAACGTGCCCTGGACCGAGAAGTTTGTGGACTCCGACAGGGCGGCGGCTATTGAGATGATACGCCGTTCAGGCCAGCAAGGCGTACCCGTAACGGTAATAGGCGATCAGGTGATCGTGGGCTTCGATAGGCCCAAACTGGAGCGGGCGCTTGCGGCGATGCAAACGCAAGCCGCCGGGGCAGGCACATCGGCGCGCAAGTCGTTGGGCGCGAAGGTGGCCGACGCGGGACGCTACTCGCTGTCGGGCGGCGCTGCGGTGCAAGGCGCGCTGGTGGGCGGTGTCAACCCCGGCTCGCCTGCCGAGCGAGCGGGCCTGAAGGTCGGCGACGTAATAGTGCAGGTGGACGGCAAGCCGATTGCCTCGGTGGACGAGTTGATGGCGGCGCTCTCCGCGTCGGAGGGTAACAGCGTCACGCTCACCCTGGCACGGGGGGCAACCACGCGAGAGGTGAAAGTCTATTTCTAGCCGGGGACGGATGCGCCCAACCTCCGTGAAGAACCGACATGCCTCGCCTACCCCTGTATGCCTCACTACGTGAGGAATCAGTGCGCCGACATGGTACTAAGGAGACTGATTCCGAACAAAGTGAGGAATGACACTTCTCCCTAACGACGCTTCCTCTAACGGCATTTCTCTACTTGGTACATCACTACCGAAGGGCATCAGCTTTACAGCCTTAACACCTTGCTCTTGTCTCTTTGTGAAACATTCCTGCTGCCGGCTACGTATACAACCTACAAGTGCGGTGAGTGCCATGAGTGCAGTAGTGTAAAGGAGAAACACCGATGGAAGCTAAAGAACAAGAGCGTAACGAGCAGATGGGTGGGCTGGCGGGCCTGGGCGCGGGTGTGTTGGCCGGCGCGGAGATAGGCACGGCGGCTATACCTATCCCGGTGGTCGGCACTTTTGTAGGCGCACTGGCGGGTGGGGTGCTGGGCAGCGCGTTGGGCAGGCGCGTAGGCGGTGCGGCGCTGAACGGCGTCAACGCCTTCCTCAGCAGCCTGACTTCCCCGCCTCGCAGCAACGGCGAGTAGCGCTAATCCGTAGGGATACAGCCCTTGTGCCTTATAAAGGCTGTATCCTTAGCATCACATTTTCTTCGGCTGCTCTGACGAGTTGGGCCTCGTTGGGTTGCCCATCGGCATCGAGTGTAACGCCGAAGTATTTAGTATCGTCGGCATCCTTGTGGGCGAGGCGGCGCAGCCCGTCGGCCACCTCTTGCGGGTCGATAACGGGCACTGCATAGGCTTCTTTCTCCTCCCCTCTCAGCACCAACCCGACTTTTGCCCCGCCCAGCAGGTTTTTCCACCAGGGGCTGTCGGTGAACACGATGATGTTGTCGGCTTCCTGCATGTAGCTGACCGGCGTACTGTAGACCTTGCCGCTCTTGCACCCTGTGAAACTCAGCAGGAGGATGCGGTCGCTTACCTTGTTGTGATGGGGCGAACGCAGCAACCACGCCATGCGTTCATTTTGCTGAGGGGTAGCCCCCTGCGCTTTCTCCTGTTCCACAGCCCAACCTCCCCTCTGAACGAACAACCCTAACTACCTAAATCAGCAGAGCCAACAGCGCCTTCTGCACGTGCAGGCGGTTCTCGGCCTCTTCAAAGACCACCGAGTTGGGGCTGTCCATCACGTCATCGGTGATCTCCTGGCCCCTGTGGGCGGGTAAGCAGTGCATGATCAGGGGAATGCCCCCAGTCTGGCGAATCAGGTCGCTGTTCACCTGGTACGACTTGAAGATACGCGCCCGCGCCTCGGTCTCGGTCTCCTGGCCCATACTCGCCCACGTATCGGTATACACCACATCGCTGCCCGCTACGTCGTCCGGGTCGCTGGAGAATTGTAGGCGCGCGCCTGAGCGGGCGGCATCGGCTTTGGCCCTTTGCACGTACTGGGGCTTCACCTCGTAGCCGTCGGGGCTGATCAGGGTGATATTCATGCCCACTTTGGCGGCCCCCAGCAGCAAGGAGGCCGCCACGTTGTTGCCGTCGCCTATGTAGGTCAGATTGACCCCCTGCAAACGGCGCAGCCTTTCGTATATAGTGAACAGGTCGGTGAGCGTCTGGCACGGGTGCTCCTCGTCGGATAGGCCGTTGATCACCGGCACGCCTGCGTACTCGGCAAGCTGCTCGACATCGCTGTGCCCGAACACGCGAGCCATAATGCCGTCCACCATGCGCCCCAGCACACGCGCCACGTCGGGCACGCTTTCGCGCTTGCCCAGGGAGATATGGTCCGGCCCCAGGTACATGGCGTGGCCGCCAAGCTGCGACATACCGGTCTCGAAGCTCACCTGCGTGCGGAGGGAAGGCTTTTGAAAGATCATCGCAAGCTGCTTCCCTTCCAGCAGGCGATGGGGCTGCCCACTCTTTACCATGCTCTTGAGCCGGGCGGCAAGCTCCCACACCTGCCATAGCTCCTCAACGCTAAAGTCCGATACCGAAACAAAGCTCCGGCCCTTCATGCTTGCTGCCATTTAGTCCCTCCTCACTATCCTGGTCCCTGTTTTGCCTTCCAGCGCGGCGTCGGCGCTGTGCAGGTGAGTGATAATCGCCTCTTTGCCGCCGGCTTCAACGAAACGGAGGGCGGCGCGTACTTTCGGCCCCATGCTGCCGGAGGCAAAGTGGCCTTCTTCGATGTAACGTCGGGCCTGCTCTACATCAAGGCAACCCAGGGCCTGCTGGTCCGGTTTGCGATAGTTGATGTACACCTGCTCCACATCAGTGAGTATCAGCAGGCGGTCGGCGTCGAGTCGCTCGGCGAGCAGAGAGGCGCTCATATCTTTGTCTATAACGGCCTCTACGCCGTGCAGCATGCCGGCCTCGTCGCGCACCACCGGAATGCCCCCGCCCCCTGAGCAAATCACCAGCGCACCGCTGTTCACCAGGGTCTTTATAGCATAAATCTCGGCAAAGGCGGCGGGTTGAGGAGAGGGCACCACGCGCCGGTAGCCTCTGCCGCTGTCCTCGACCAGCTCGATGCCCCGTGCGCGCAACTCCTCGGCTTTTTCGGCTGTGTAGAAAGGGCCGATAGGCTTGGTAGGGTTCTCGAAAGCCGGGTCGTTGGGGTCAACTACGGTCTGAGTAACGATGGTGGCGACGGGCCAGGGCCTGCCCCTGCTTCTAAGTTCGTTCTGTAGGCACTGCTGCATCATATAGCCGAGTTGGCCCTGGCTCATCGCGCCTGCCACGTCCATCGGCATGGCCGGGAGGCCGCTCTGTTCTTCAGCCACCGCCCCCCGCAGGAGGATAGTGCCTACCTGCGGGCCGTTGCCGTGCGTGAGCACCACCCGGTAGCCTCTATCGGCCAGGTCGGCCACCGAGCGCATAGCCCGCCCTACGTTGGCGAACTGCTCCTGTGCAGTGCCTCGTTCTCCCGCCTGCTGGATGGCATTGCCCCCAAGGGCCATCACCAGGGTCTCTATATATGCCCGGCCCTGTGCCGGAGCGGTGCTGGACAACGCTGCTTCTCCTCTAGATTTGTGCTTGCGCTCAATGTTGTTCGGCGAATGCCTGAGCGCCGCTTATGATGCCTATCGAAAACAGAGGGCAACCATGTCGGCTGCCCTTGTAGCAAGGCTATTATAACACTTCCGTTCAGCCGGGGACATCCTCAGTCATGCTGTAGGTGGGTATCACATGCGGCATCATGACCTCGCCCTCACGGCTCTTTGCTCCCGCCGCTCAACCCCCTCAGCCAGGGAGAGCGGCGAGGCTCCGACGGTTTTGCGAACACTTTGGCGCGCAGGCTGCGAACGCGAGCTGTTTCCGAGGCGAACTCGGCGCCCGTCAATACTATCAGAGAAGAAACGTAGAACCACGTAAGCAGGGCGATGATCGTGCCCACCGTGCCGTATACCGCGCTATAGTTGACGAAAGAGGAGCCGAGATACAGGGCGAACAGCTCTTTGGCTGCCGACCAGACGAGGGCGGCGAAGAAGGCCCCGACGTATACATCGCGGAAGCCTATGGCGCGCCGGGGGATGTAGCGGTACATAAAGAGGAAGCCCAGGAAGATTATCCCTGTGGAGGCGGCCAGGTTGACTATGGTCCACACTATCTGGCTGAATAGAGGTTCGCCTATGTAGTAGGTGGTGAAGCTGCGAGCGGAGGTCAGCCCGACCGAGACGCTTACCGACAGCAGCAGCAAGGCCCCCACCGCCAGCATCATAAAGAAGCCGACCAACTTGCCTTTGAAGAAAGAGGGCACACGCTCGGCATTCCAGGCGCGGTTGATCGCCTTGTCGAGCGCCTCGAACGCCCCTGTGGAGGTAAAGATCAGCACAACCGAGCCGATCAAGGCCGACCAGCCGGCGGTGCTGCGGCTTTCGATCACTTTTTTCAGGCTTTCGGAGAGGAACTTCACCAGGCCGGGCGCGAACTGGCCCACTTCGGCGAAGATAAACCCGTATGCATCCTCCGGCTTGACGAAGAAAGCAGTGATCAAGGCAGCCAGCAACACGGCTGGGAAGAGGCTGAAAAAGGCGTAGTAGGTGAGGGCGGCGGCTAGATAGCCGACATCATCTTTGATGAACTCCCTGGCTGTGGCTTTGGATATGGTGATGAATTCTTTACGGTCCATCGGGGGCTTGCAGATTGCGCTCTATAACAGCTTGCGGATCGCCTCCCAGCCGGGTCAATTCGCCCGCCATATCGAGTATGATACGCACGCCTTCCAGGTTGACCCCCCTGACGGTAAGGAGGCGTATCGCCTGGAACCTGTTGATGTCGTTTTGCGAGTAGCGCCGGCGGTTGCCTTCGGTGCGGGCGGGTACGACCAGTCTTTTCTCCTCATAGATACGCAGGGTGCGCGGGTGCAAGCCTAGCAGGTCGGCGGCTACGCTGAGGGTAAAGATAGGGCGGTCCGAAGGAATAGGGAGGCGGCCGGAACCCGATTGGGCGCGCCTGCCGCCCTTCTTGCCTGCTGTCTGGGGCCGGGGGTCGGCCTCCGTGTGCCCCTCACTTTCAGCTTGCACACCGCCCCCGTTTCCTATCAGAGTCTCGTTACTCTCCTCCGGCTCGAAGGAGAAAATCGTTGGCTTCATAGAGTTCACCTCACGCCCTAAAATATTCGCATATGATAGCAGTTCTACTATATCACTTGACAGTGAAACCGTCAAAGAAAGCTCGGCTAGATTGGCACAAAACAGGGTACAGGCTGTTGCTAATCTGCTTTTCGCTCGCGCCCATTCCACCAGACAGCGCCGAAGATCAGCGCCAGCGCGCCAAAGAGGGCGGCTTCAGGCGGCACACCCCCAGCAGGCAACCCCAGGTAAAGCTGAAAGAGCGCCGCCCCCAGGCAAAACAGCGCAGCCAAGCCCGCAACACGCATGTGAATAAGAGTAAGTTGGGAGTCGGGAGCCATATTGCATGCCCCGCTCTTATCTCACCCTCCGGCCTCCTTCCACGCCAGCGCCTGCTGCACAAGATCGAGCGGGAGCAGGGCGCACTTGAGGCGAGCATAGCTGACCTCGATGCCCAGGTTGCCCAAGATGGTTTCAGGTGTGATTCGCGCCAGGTCCGTCAGGTCGGCCCCCGCTATATCCTCGGTGAGCATGGAGGTAGACGCCTGGCTGAGGGCGCAACCCCTACCGCTGAAGCGCACCTCCCGCACCACGCCGCCGCTCACAATGAGGTCCATCTCCAGCCTATCGCCACACAGCGGGTTGTGCGCCTCTACGTGGATGTTGGGGTTGTCCAGGCGGCCATAATTGCGGGGGTGACGATAGTGCTCGATTATCGCTTCTCGGTAGGTTGCGTCCATCCGGCGCCCTCTATGCTTGTGAGAACAAACCCAGTGTGGCTAGTGGCGCAACCTGGATTTTGCCTGCTTGCGGGGGTTGCGGTAAAGCCCACGCAGGTCGTTGGAGCGCACCTTGAGAATGTCCTTGAACATACGGAAGGTATCTTTTATCGGGTTGACTTTGGTGCCCTCCGCATAGTACCACTGCACCGGCACTTCCTTTATCTTATAGCCCCACTTCAGCCCCAGATAGAGCACTTCCACGTCGAACCCCGTTACCATCGCGCCCTTTACGTCGCCCGCGTTGTCGCCGTACAGGTGGAGGTTGCGGAAAAGGGTCTGGGCGGACTCACGGCTGAACGCCTTGAAACCACACTGCGTATCGTTGAACTGGGGCAGGGCCATCAGGCGCACAAAAGCGTTGAAGACTCGGCCCATGAGGTGGCGATAGCCCGGCTCGCCGTACCGCGCGGCTCCCGCCCCCTCGCGTGAGCCTATGGCTATATCGTACGTTCCTTCGAGGAAGGGCAGCAACTTCTCCACTTCCTCTATGGGCGCGGAGAAGTCGGCGTCCGAATAGAGCACAAACCGCCCCCCGGCCTGTAGCATGCCGGTGCGTACAGCGTACCCCTTGCCGCGATGCGGATTGCGTACCAGGTGGAGATGCGGGTGCATCGCGGTCATCTCCTCAACAAGGTCGGCGGTGCGGTCGGTCGAGCCGTCGTCCACCACCAGCACTTCGTAGGTGTAGTCACACCCCTGCATATAATCCAGCACCCGATGCAGGCTCGCGGGTAAGCGGGCAGCCTCGTTGTAGGCCGGGATGACTACCGACAAGAAAGGGAGTTCGGATTGCGGGTCTTGGACTGTGGGTTGTGGATTTGCACTTAGAGAGTGAGGAGTTGGCAAAGAGGCCCCTGCTTCATAGCTATTTCTATATGGCCGAACTGCATTGTAAACGCAGTTCGCAGGCGAAAGTATAACATACTTCGCGGTTTTCTCCCAAAGTCGCGGGGGTGTAAGCGGTCAGACCTGGGGTGGAGGAAATTGGCCTCTCGGCTTTTCGGCTTATCGAGACCCACCCCATGCCTCCCTCCCACACGTGGGAGGGGGCCTTTAGATAGGGAAGAATGGGGGACACCCCCATAGCCCCCAGCAGGAGGCTACGCCCTTGCACCCCAAGTCTGAACACTTACTGGAGGCAGGAGAAGTATTCAGTGTGGGGTTCAGGCTGCTACAGCGATCCCCTTCTGAACTCACTCATGCCGGTTCCTGTCCAAAAGGGAGAGCCAAAGCACATTTGAGCGTGCTTTGGCTCTCCCTTGTCAATCGCGTGGCGGTGATGTGTTTCTTTGCCTTACCTGTCTCTCGCCGGCAGGATGATTTTGACGGTCGGCTTTCTCCCCAGCCGTCGAATCTGCCAGCCTCCCAGCACCAGCAGCGCGGAGGAGATGGAGAGCCACAAGGGTAGTTGGGAAGGTCCGCCTCCGGTGTCAGGATTGGTCGCCGGGCTTTGGTCGGAGCCGGTCTTCGTTCCGCCCGTGTCTGCGGTTCCGTTGTTAGTGCCTCCGGTTGCTGAGGTGCCGTCGTCCGATGTTGTAGTGATAACCGGCCCGGTCGGCAGGGGCAAGGGCGAAGGTTCCGCCGGTTTGGTCGACTCCTGGGTGGGCGTCGGCTCCTTTGTTTCCTGCGTAGGCACGCTGCCTGTGCCCGTATCATCGGAGGTAGCGGAAAGGGGAGTGTTGGTGGGCGGGCCTTGGTCCGGGAAACCTGTCGTAGCTGTTGCCTGCACGGTAGGCGTGTCGGTGGAGGTCTGCACTGCACTCGCTGTGGGCGGGAAGCGGGGCGAGGTCGGATAGATGGTCAGTACGGCGGGGGGCACACCCGTCGGTTGTGCCTGAGCAGTGTTCAAGGGGTTTGGAGGCTGAACCTGGGCTGTACCCACGGGCGGAGGCACCTGGGCTGCCTTTCCGTCCGAGGAGGCCGATTTGCCTCGCGTGGCCGTAGGTGACAGTTGGATAATCGGCGCCTTCGCTATCTCGGCGGGACCGGACGGCGGTTGCTGCTTGCCGGCAGCCGAGACCGATGCATCTTTCGCCGCAGCCTCACTCGTGCCGGATTTGGCGCTGTTCTCGCTCGTTGCGCTTTTCACAGTCTCCTTACCGGCGTCGCTGCTCTTAGCCTGGGGTTTTGCCTGAGCCTCAGTTTTCTGTTCGGGGGCAGGTTTTGCCTTCTCGACTGCTGCGGTAGGAGCTACAGGCGCGGTTGTGGCGACAGGTGCGGCGGTAGATGTCGGCGCGGTTGTAGGAGTGTCGGTGGGCTTAGTCGTGGCCGTAGGTGTGTCGGTAGGCGCGGTGGTAGAGGTAGGCGCGGTGGTAGGAGTATCGGCCACAACAGCAGTAGGGCTGGGGCTTGGAGTGCCTTTGCCGGGATCGCCGGGAGGCGCTTTCTGCGAGGGCGTGGGGCTTGCAGCTATGGGCGGAACCGGAGGCTGTGTGCTTTCGGCGGGCGGGGCCTTGCTGTTGCCCGGCGTGGCGGTGGCCTGTTGAGCGGTGGCGGTCGGCTGCTCGGTGGGTGTCGCGGCGGGCTGGGTCGCCGTAGCGGTGGGTTGGGGGGCTGCCCCCGCGCCCACAGCCCAAACCAGCACAGGACCATTGGGGCCGGTGAAAACAGTGCCGTAGGGCAGATAGACAAGCAAGTCCTGACTATATGTGTTACTGACTACCAGTCTGCCGGAACCGACGGCGGGGCTTTGAGCGGAAGGCGTGAAGGCGATTTGCGAGAATGTCAACCTCCCTGCTTCAGCTAGTTGCACGGCAGACCTGCCGTCCGGGCTCCAACTTGGAGAGCCTTGCGCCGAAGCCGCCGCAGAGCTGATTTGCTCGGCAGTAGTATGGTTGCTGCCGTGCCAAACGCCATCCTGCACGTACCACACGGCAAGGGCCGCCTGCTGTGGGGCGCTTTCGGTATAGCCCCAGTTGATGCCGTAGTACAAGGCCAGCTTCACCCGCTCTGGCGGCGCGAGTTGGGCGGCAGGCGACACAGGGTCGCCGGGCACGCCGGCTCCGGGCTGCATTGCCATGCCTCGTACCTCGAATTGCGCGCTGCCGCCTGCCGGCACCAGCACCGAGGTGGTGGGCACGCTGTACAGACTGCCGGCGAAAGCAGGTCGGGCGTGCGTACTACTCAGAATAGGGGTTGCGAGCCATATTAGAAGCAGGCCGCAAAAAACAACAGGAAAACAAAGGTAGCCTACAGAGGGCCTTAGCTTGCTCAATCTTTAATTCTGCCTTTCGGGAACGGGACTTCTATTATCTTGTATGGTGAGTATACCCTTTACAACCTAGATTTTCAAGCAAGTGTTCACATTTGGGGTGCAGATAAGAGCGGGAGTGCAGGGGGCGTAGCCCCATGACGGGGTTACAGGGGTGTCCCCTGTCTGCTCCCTCATACCCCAAATGTGAGCACTTGCCGGCGCGCCCGTTGACACCCCACCGGCGTTGGAGTATATTATAGTAGGCACACCATGTACGGTGTGCCCTCTACATTCAGGCACACTTTCGGCATTTCGACCCCACACAAAGCACGGATAGACCCAGGCAAAGATGAGCGCAGCGGACCTCGATTTAGATAGCGAGGGGGTTGCCCGTAAACGCAAGGCAACCCCGCCAAACGGCCTCGCGACAGGCCGGGAAAGCACGCGCCCTACTTTGCACGTCATCGAAGGCCAGGAGCCGCAACCCACATCTACCTCGGCGCGCCCGCGTGGGGAACCCGGCCAACACCTGCCGACCCTCGACACCCTGCTCAAGGTTGCACACGGCTACGTCTCCAAAGCCAACCTCGACGGTTTGCGGGAGGCTTACCACCTAGCCGAAACCGCCCACGAAGGTCAGCAGCGCGGCACGGGCGAGCCTTATATCACCCACCCCCTCACCGTTGCCGCCATCCTCGCCGAGATGCGCCTGGACGTAGAGACCCTGCAAGCTGCCCTCCTCCACGATGTGATAGAGGACACCCCGGTCACGTATGACGACATCAAGGTACAGTTCGGCCCTACGGTGGCCCACCTGGTGGAGGGCGTTACCAAACTGGGCACCATTCCCAAGCTGCGCCGCTCCCAGGACGGCGGGGACAGGGGGGACAAGAGCGAACGCACCGAGAAGGCCCAGCGAGAGGCTCAACAGGCCGAGAACCTTCGTAAAATGTTCCTGGCTATGTTCGACGACCCCCGCGTGGTGCTCATCAAACTGGCAGACCGCCTGCACAACATGCGTACCTTGCAAGGCGTAGCCCCCGATAGGCAGCAGCGCATCGCCACCGAAACGCTGGAGATATACGCCCCTCTCGCCAACCGCCTCGGTATGTGGCAACTAAAGGGCGAACTGGAAGACCTGGCCTTTTCCTACCTCAACTCTACCGAGTACGCTGAGTTGACCGATATGCTCAAAGAAACCAAGCAGGCCCGCGACCGCTATTTGCGGCGCGTGATCAAGCACCTGCAAAAGCATCTGGACGAGGCAAGCATCGAGGCCGATATAAAGGGGCGCGTCAAGCACGTCTTTTCGCTCTGGCAGAAGATGCAGCGCAAACGCATGCCCGTCGAGCATATCTACGATGTGCTGGCGGTACGCATCATCGTCGAATCGAAGCAGGACTGCTATGCCGCGCTGGGCATCATCCACTCGCTGTGGCCCCCTATCCCCGGCGAGTTCGACGACTATATAGCCCGGCCCAAAGAATCGATGTACCAGTCGCTGCATACTGCGGTGTGGGCGCTCGACACCAAGCCTCTGGAGATACAAATACGCACCCAGGAGATGCACGAGATAGCCGAGTTCGGCATCGCAGCCCACTGGCGGTATAAAGAGCAGCGCGGCGGCAAGCGCGACCGGCAGTACGAGGAGAAGATCGCTTGGCTGCGCCGCCTTATGTCCTGGCGCGATGATGTGGAGAGCGCACAGGATTTTGTCGATTCCCTCAAGAGCGACCTGTTTCAGGAGCACATCTACGTGTTTACCCCCCAGGGCGACATCGTGGAACTGCCCAATGGGGCCACGCCGGTGGACTTCGCGTTTCGCATCCACTCCGACCTGGGCTACCAGTGTGGCGGGGCCAAGATGAACAACAAGCTGGTTCCTCTCGATACGCCCCTGGAGAACGGTGCGGTGGTGAGCATCGTCAAGGATAAGAACCGAGTCGGCCCCTCCCGCGACTGGCTTCAGTCGGACAGGTATCTCAAGACCGCCAACGCCCGCCAAAAGGTGCGCCAGTATTTTCGTAGGCAGCGCCGGGACGAAAAAATCTCGCACGGACGGGCCATCCTCGACCAAACGCTCAAGCACATGGGCCTAAGCAACAACGTGTCGCATGCCGACGTGCTGACCTACTTCCAACGGTACAACACCCTCGACGAGTTCATGGAGGCTATCGGCAACACCGACGTTAGCCCGCAGAATATCATGTCGAAAGTGGGCGAGTTCAGGCAGGAAGAAGTGTTGCTGCCTAATGAAGAAGCCCCCACCCATACCGTGCATGCCAATATCGCCCTGCCGAGCAGCACCCCTACGATGCAGGTGGGCGACATGGGCGGCATACTGACCACGCTCGGCAAGTGCTGCAAACCGATGCCCGGAGACGAGATTATCGGCTACACTACAAAGGGCCGAGGCATCACGGTACACCGTGCGGACTGCACCAACCTCGCTTCGGTGCTGGACCCCGGACGGCTGGTGCGTACAACCTGGGGCAGCAAAGGCAGCGCCCGGTACCCGGCAGGCGTGCGTATCGAAGCGCTGGACCGCGTGGGCCTCCTGCGGGACGTGACCACTATGCTCGCCGACGAGAAGGTCAATCTGATCAGCATACACACCAATAAGAAGCCGGGCCGCGCCACCACTACCATCATCATGATGCTCGATGTGAGTGGAGTGGACCAACTTTACTCGATAGTAAACCGCCTCTCCGCCGTTCGGGGCGTCTTCAGGGCCGCGCGGGACCAGGGAGGGCCTAGTGACGATGATACATAACTCAACCGGCCCCTGGCGAAGGAGCGCCGGTAGTTTACAATAGAGAATAGAGAATAGAGAATAGAGGAAACGTGGGAGGGAACGTGCCTGACAGAGTGGCATTTTATATAGGCAGCATACCTGTTTACTGGTACGGCATTATGATAATGCTGGGCGTGCTGCTGGCTAGTTACCTCGCTTTCATCGAGGCCCGGCGGCGAGGGGAAGACCCCGATAATGTGTGGCAGCTGTTTCCCTGGGTGCTGGTGCTGGGCATTGCGGGAGCACGCCTGGGTTGGGTGATCTCCGAGGCGAACAACTACCCCTTCAACAGCATACTGGACGTAGTAAACATCCGCCAGGGCGGGTTGAGCATCCAGGGCGCGGTGGTAGGCGGTGCGCTGGCGGTTATCGGCTTCTGCCGCAGGCAAAGGCTCTCTTTCTTCAAATGGGCCGACATCATCGTGCCTGGATTGGCGCTGGCGCAGGCGGTGGGCAGGTGGGGCAACTTCTTCAATCAGGAGGCGTTCGGCCGGCCAACCACCCTACCCTGGGGCATACCCATTGACGTGGCGCGCCAGGCAGAGGTGGCCGGGCCGAACCCCGGCTTTACCCCCTCTTCCGACCTGCGCTTCCACCCCACCTTCGCCTATGAGATGATCTGGGACCTGCTCAACTTTGCGCTGCTGATGTGGCTGGGCCGCCAACGGCGCATCCGGCTGTTGCAGGGCGACCTACTGTGGGTGTACCTTATCTTCTACTCGATGGGGCGTTTTTTCATCGAGGAGATAAGAGTGGACAGCGCCACCGTGAGCGGCTTCAAAACGCCCCAACTGGTGGCTATAATCACCATACTGGTGGCCCTTGCAGGCATAGCGGTACGCCACCGCCCCGGTGGGCCGGCCCACCTTGCCGAAGCCAACCTACCCCCCACCGCCCCGCCGCGCCGTCGCCCCGCCGCAGGTTCGCGCCTCTCCCGCGTTCGCCGGGTAGAAAGAGCACAGCAAACGACACCGGAGGCGCAAGAGTAGCACGCAACGCAAGCGTTCAGACTTGAGGTGGAGCAGGAATATTTCTTGTCCCGCTTGTGGAAATGGAGTAGGCCATGCAGGTAGGTGTCGGGTTGCCCAATACGGTGCCGGGTACGAGCGGCGAGGTTCTTATCGAGTGGGCGCGGCTCGCGGACGGCGGCCCTTTCTCCTCGGTGGCCGTGCTCGACCGCCTAACTTACGACAGCTACGACCCTCTTTCCACGCTGGCAGCGGCGGCTGCCGTCACCAAGCGGGTGCGCCTGGCGACCACTATCGTAGTTGGCCCGCTCCACAACACCCCGATGCTTGCTAAAGCGGCGGCTTCGATCAATGCGCTCTCCGGCGGGCGGCTGGTGCTCGGCTTGGCGGTGGGCGCGCGCCGGGAGGACTATGAGGCCGCCGGGGTAGACTACAGCACGAGAGGCCGGAGGCTGACCGAGCAGTTGGCCGCGCTGCGCGACCTGTGGGAGGAGGCTCAGGGGCCGGTGCAAGAGGGCTTACCCTCCATCCTGGTGGGTGGGTTGAGCGACGCTACTTTCTCCCGCGTGGCCCGCTATGCCGACGGCTATGTGCATGGCGGCGGACCTCCTAGGGCGTTCGCCCGCGCAGCAGACAAGGCTCGTGCCGCCTGGCAGGAATGCATGCGGCCCGGCAAGCCTCAACTGTGGGCGCAAGGCTACTTTGCCCTCGGTGGCGACGAGTCTGCCGAGGCGGGCGCACGCTACTTGCGGGACTACTATGCCTTCACCGGCCCCTTCGCCGAGAAAATCGCCGCCGGTCTGCTCACCACGCCGCAGATGATAGCCGGTTTTCTCCGAGGCTACAGGGAAGCAGGCTGCGACGAGATGGTGCTTTTCCCCACCACAGCTGATGTAGAGCAACTCCACCGGCTGGGCGAGGTTCTCAACGAACTCGCATGATGAGCGCGAACCCACCCCCCACCACCCCTATCGCGCAGTCAGTCACCATCCTGGGGGGCGGCCCCGCCGGTTTGTACGCCGCCCTACTCATAAAGAAGTCCGATCCCACCTTACAAGTCAAGCTGGTGGAGCGCAACCCCGCCGGCGTCACCTACGGCTGGGGCGTGGTCTTTTCGGACCGCACGCTCGCCTCGTTTCAGCGCGCCGATTACAAGACTTACGAGCGGATCACCGGCGATTTCGTCATCTGGGATGCCATAGATGTGTACTACAGGGGCGAGACGATCCGGTGCGGAGGGCACGTGATCGCCGGCATCTCCCGCATGCGGCTGTTGACTATCTTGCAGGAGAGATGCGCCGAACTGGGCGTAGACCTCCAATTCGGCGTCGAAGTCGAGGATATATCGGAGCTTGGCGATTTCGACCTGCTGATCGCCGCCGATGGAGTAAACAGCATGGTTCGCAATCTGTACGAACCTGCATTCAAGCCGACCGTAGAGTGGGGTCGGGCCAAGTATATCTGGCTGGGGGCCGACAAGGTGCTGGACGCCTTCACCTTCATCTTCCACGAGAACCGGCACGGCTTGTTCCAGGTGCATGCCTACCCGTTCAACGGCACAACAAGCACCTTCATCGTGGAATGCGACGAGCAGACCTGGCGCAACGCGGGCCTCGACCAGGCAACAGAAGACGAAAGCCTGGCATATTGCATGCTTCTGCTCAAGGACTATCTGGCGGGCGCAACCCTTCTCTCCAACCACTCCAGGTGGGTCAGCTTTCCCACTATTAAGACGCGCCGTTGGCACGCTCAGTTGCCGTGCGCCGCGAGCGATGAGGAGCCCGGCGCAACCCGCAGCGTTGTGCTGTTGGGTGACGCGGCGCACACCGCGCACTTTTCTATCGGGTCGGGCACAAAGTTGGCTATGGAGGATGCGATAGCCCTCGCCAACGCCCTGGAGCAACATGCCGACTTGGAAGCTGCCCTTGATGCCTATGAACTGGAGCGCAAGCCCGTAGTAGAGACGTTCCAGCGCGCCGCCCAGGAGAGCATGACCTACTTCGAGACGATCAAGCGATACCTGAGCCTTGACCCTGTGCCTTTCGCCTTCCAACTGCTCACCCGTAGTGGCCGCATCACTTACGACGACTTGCACCTGCGCGATGCCCAATTTGGCGCGCTGGTAGACAATTGGATGCAGAGAGAAGCACAAGGCGAGGGGCAATCAGCAAGTAAGGCAACGCCTCTCCTCGTCTCCCCGCCGCCGATGTTTGCACCTCTTCGCATGCGAGGCGTTACCTTGCCGAACCGGGTTGTTATGTCGCCGCTTGCCGCCGGCGCAGAGGCCGCCCAGCCTCCCGGCAGCTATGCGGCGCGGTTCGTGGAGTGTGCAGAGGGCGGCGCCGGACTCGTGCTGACCGATATTTGCGCTGTTTCTCCAGACGGGCGCATCACCCCAGGCGACCTGGAGCTGTACCAAAGAGAGCATGCGGAGGCGTGGGCCGGTATCGTGGAGAGGGTGCATGGCGGCACAGGGGCCAAAGTTGGCGTGCAACTGGGCCATGCCGGGCGGCGAGGCTCCACTCGGCCTCGGTCGGAGGGGTTGGACCGTCCCTTGCGCGAAGGCAGCTGGCCCCTCCTGTCGGCCTCGGCCATCCCATACACACCAGCGAACCGGACGCCGAAGGAGATGGACCGCAGCGACATGGACTGTGTGCGCGAGGAGTTCAGTCATGCAACAAAGTTGGCGGATGAGGCGGGTTTCGACATGCTGCAACTCTACTTCGCGCACGGCTACCTACTTGCCGGCTTCTTGTCGCCCCTCACCAATAAGCGCGGCGACGAGTACGGCGGCAGCCTGGAGAATCGGGCGCGCTTTCCATTGGAACTGTTCAACGCCGTGCGTGCCGGTTGGCCGCAGAACAAGCCTCTGTTGGTGGCCCTCAACGCCACCGACTATGTAGAGGGAGGAACCTGTGTCGAAGACGCGGTGTGGCTGGCTAGCCGGCTCAAAGAGCAGGGTTGCGACCTGGTGCAGGTGCA
>JBBSIX010000046.1:0-15127 GCA_038231875.1 Chloroflexia bacterium
TTAATCTTATCTAGCAATCACGGTAAAGGTGTGAAACCTATCGGCAAACTGTTTACAGGAAGCGTGCAGCCGTTCTTGACGCGCTGTGGACTGCCGGCGGCCTGCACCCTCATGGTACTTTCTTTGGCGGCATGTGGAGGTGAGCCTGGCCCGCCGCCGACCCGGGAGGCGCCCTTGAGCCTTTCTCCAACCGCAAAGTCCCCTCTGCCGGCTGACGAACCGCCCCCACCCGGCGCACAGGACGAGTTCAAGACCGATTTCAGCAAGCACAGCATACCATACAGCGAGGTGCTCTCCGGCGGGCCGCCTAAAGACGGCATCCCCGCACTCGACAACCCCAATTTTATCAGCATAGCAGAAGCCGATGCCTGGCTCAAGCCGAAAGAGCCGGTCATCGAGTTGCAGATAGGGGATGACATTCGTGCCTACCCTATCCAGGTGCTGATTTGGCACGAGATAGCCAACGATACGGTGGGTGGGGTGCCGGTGGTCGTGTCGTTCTGCCCATTGTGCAACACCGCTATCGTCTTCCGGCGCACCGTGAACGGCAGGGCGCTCGATTTCGGCACAACCGGGCGGCTGCGCTACAGCAACCTCATTATGTACGACCGCCAGACCGAAAGTTGGTGGCAGCAGGCTACGGGCGATGCCGTTGTCGGGGAGCTTACGGGCCGCCAGCTCGATTTTCAGCCGGCCGCCATCATCTCCTGGGCCGACTTCAAGGCGACGCATCCCGACGCAAAGGTGCTCTCCAAAGAAACGGGGTACACCCGCCGCTATGGGGATAACCCTTACTCCGGCTACGACGAGGTAGGGCAATCGCCTTTCCTCTACACCGGCCCGCAAACCCCCGGCACTCTACAACCGATGGAGCGCGTGCTGACGGTCAGCTTGAACGGCCAGGCGGTGGCCTACCCCTATACAGTGCTGCAAAAGCTGAGGGTGGCTAACGATACGGTGGGCGGCGAGCCGGTTGTGCTGTTCTGGGAAGCAGGCACTGCCTCTGCCCTGGACGCCGGTGCGGTGGCGGGCGGGCGCGATGTCGGCTCGGCCACCGCTTTTTCAAGCATGTTGGACGGCAACCTGTTGACCTTCGTCGCCGAGGGAGATGGTTTCAAAGACGAACAAACCGGCAGCAAATGGGACCATCTGGGACACGCCGTTGAGGGCAAGCTGAAGGGCAGACGGCTCACGCCGATTGTAGCAGTCAACCACTTCTGGTTCTCCTGGGCCGCCTTCAGGCCCAACACCCAGGTGTTCGAGGCTCCCAAGCGGTAGGTAAGCGGTTAAGCCCGAATGAGGGTGCAGTAAGGCCCTGTAAGGCCTTACAACCCTACAAGGGTGTCGTCGCTTATCACTCTTTTTCCAACTCTCCGGCGTAGTCGCGGAGCGTTTCCAGCATGCCAAAGCACATTTCGCCTCTGCTTGACACCCTTTGCTGTAGCAGGCTCTTGTCTACAAGCCCGCACAACAAACGCAACACATTTGTTTCCGAGGCTTCTTCAGGCTTACATACCGCCATTATGATTGCAAGGGGGTGGTAGCCTTCCAGAGCGGACATGCACCGGAATATCACCTGTTCCTCCCTGCTCAACAGGTTATAGCTCCAGGCTATTGCATCGCGTAGCGTTTGGTGGCGGGCGGGCAGGTCTTGAAGCCTTGCCGCATGAGATTGAGTCGCATTTCCAGAGGCATGCACCGCTTCGAGGGAGAGGTGTTGGGTACGGGCGGCGGCCAGTTCAATAGCCAGAGGCAGACCTTCCAGCCGGGCGCAAATCGCCGCTATAGTCCGGGCATTCTCATCTTTCAGGCGAAAATCGGCTGTTGCCGCCTGTGCTCTCTCAGTAAACAGCGCAACAGCTTCACATTGGGCTAACTGCTCAATTGTAGGCAGTTGTTTACAGTCAGGGATAGACATAGGCGGCACTCTGAAGATATGCTCGCCGTAAATATGCAACACAGCCCTGCTTGTGACCAGCAGCTTCAGATAGGGGGCGACCCGCATGAGTTCGGCAGGCAGGAACGCTGCGGGTAGCAGGTGCTCGAAATTGTCGAGCACAAGCAAGATTTGCTTATTGTGCAGACACCTTTTCAATTCATCCACAGCCGAGGCCCCGTTTTCTACGAACAGTCCCAGCGTTCGGGCAACCGCCTGCGCTACCAGGGTTGGGTCCTCAATATCGGCCAGCGACACGAAAAAGGCCCCATCGCTAAAGTGGCCGGCAATCCCCCCGGCTACTTGCAAGCCCAGGCGGGTCTTACCGACGCCGGGAGGGCCGACCAGATTTAGCAGGCGCACCCCTGGCCGCAGGAGGAGATTGCCCGCCGCCTCCGTTAGCTCCTCGCGCCCAATATAGGAGGTGGGGTAGACAGGCAGATTATCGGACCGGCGCACTTCGCGCCAGGGAGCTTGTGCAGCACTCTGCGCTAGGGAAGCTTCTTCGTCGCAGAGCGGGTTTACCCTTGCGAACGCCACAAATCGCGAGTACTCGTCCGGGCCTACTCCCAGGTGTTCCGCCAGCAACTTTGCCACCTGCTTAGACGGCCTGCGCTCGCCCGCCTCAAGTTTTACAACTGTAATCGTGGAGCAACCGATTAGATCGGCAAGCTCCTTCTGAGTTAAGCTTGATACCCTGCGCTGCTCCTTAAGCCAATAACTGAACTCTATACCGTTATTTGTTCCGATTTGTATGCTGTTCAATCCCTAGCCCCTTATAATTGTCGTTTGTATAACAAATTGTATAACCGGTTGTATAAGCTATTATATAAGTAAAATCTTACAGGGGAATAAACTATGCAACTTTTCGTTAACAGCCGCTAGTATTTTGTTTAACATTTGCTCTATGCGGCATAGGCCGGCAAACTACAGGCGCTCATGTGGCGCGTGTGATCTGCCGATAGAACACGCTGGGGCTTCCGGCGGACGTAGTAATAAACCTTATAATTAGGAGGGTCAAAATGGCTAAATTACGGAATACGATGAAATTACTGGCTGTAGTCTCTATGTTAAGCCTGTTGCTTGTACCGATGGCAGCGTCGGCACAAACAGGAGAACTGGTGTACGAGGTGACGGTGACCAACCTCACAAGCAAGCAAATCCTCTCACCACCCCTCATCGCTGTTCACTCAAGTTCGATGCACGTTTGGCAAGTGGGCGGGATCGCTTCGGAGGGAATGCGCGTCGTAGCAGAGGAAGGTAAAAACGATAAGCTGGTTGAGGAACTAAACGGCAAGGCCACTGTATCAACAGGGGGTTTACATCTGATGCCGGGCGAAAGCGTTACCTTACATATCAACGCCGCTCGAGGCGACGTGCTGTCGGCGGCTACTATGCTTGTGCAGACCAACGATGCCTTCACCGGCCTCGACAATGTAGCGCTGCCCAGCGGTTCAACCACGCTGGAGACGAACGCCTATGACGCCGGCACTGAGGAGAACACCGAACTAGCCGCCGATGTGCCCGGTCCTCCCTTCAACGGTCATATGCACGGCACACCCACCAACCCGCGCCAGCCGATTGACATGCATCAGGGCATCACAGGCAGGGCTGATGTCGGTAAGGAGTTCGACTGGAACAACCCTGTGGCCCGCTACACCATCAACAGCTTGGGCGGTGGCGGCGTTACACCCGGCATGCCGCATACCGGCTCCGGCGACGCAGCAGCCGTCTATCTGCTTCTTGCAGCCGCCGGTGGGCTGTTTCTATCCGGCATGGTCCTGCGCCGTACCCAACCCACTCGCCGCTAGTATCTTCGTGCTTCCGCTCCGAGCGCGAAGATACGGAAGCAAAACAAGCACCTGTACAGGTGCTTGTTTTGCTTATCCAGGCAGCGCCCAAGAGGAAGCCTTGATTTCGCGGCGATCACACAGGCGATTGCCGGGTGCAAGTCCTCTCAAGTATAATGCAGGTGCAATCCAATAGAAAAGGCAAAAGCCCGAATGCCCCAACCACCCCTTGAACCCTATACCGTTGCGCTCGCCCAGATAGATGTCAAGTTGGGCGACCTGCAAGCCAACCTCAAGAAGCACCTGGAGTACGTCGAGAAGGCGAAGGAGGCGGACGCCGCCCTGCTCATCTTCCCCGAACTGAGCCTGACCGGGTACTACTTGCAGGACATTACCAATCAGATCGGCATGTGCGTGTCGCCCCCCGCCCCGCCTCTGCTCGCCCTGATGGAAGCCTCCCGCAGCAACGACATAGACATATGTGTAGGCTTCGTCGAGGAGAGCGACCGCTTTGTACACTACATCGCCCAGGCGTATATAGAGCGGGGCGAGATACGGCACGTCCATCGCAAGGTCTACCTGCCGACCTATGGCATGTTCGATGATATGCGCTACGTCGGCATGGGGCGGCGCGTGCGGGCGTTCGATACGCGCTTCGGACGCATGGGCTTGCTTATCTGCGAGGACTTCTGGCACCTGGCGTTGCCCTACCTGCTCTGGTTGGACGGAGCCGACACCCTGCTTATGGTAGCCGCCGGGCCGGGGCGCGGGGTCAAGCCGGGCGACGACTACCTGGACACCAGCTACGACGTGGCGCTGGCCCACCGTATGTATGCCGAACTGTTCACCGCCTTTGTGTTCCACTGCAACCGCGTCGGCTACGAAGACGGCGTGGCCTTCGGCGGCTACAGCACCGTTATCGCCCCCGACGGCGACTTTATAGCCAGGGGTGAGCACTTCGAAGAATGCCTGGTGGTCGCCACCATCAACCCGGAGTCTATACGCTTCAAGCGCCGCAGCCTGCCCCTTCTGCGGGACGAGAGGCCGGAGCTTGTGCTGACTGAGTTGCAAAGGATTATAAAAGAGCGGTACAGCTAGACCGCTGAGGAGCACAAGATGGCTGATGACCAGGCTATAACAAAAGCGAATTTCCTCAAGAGGTTGGATGATGCTTGGGAAAAGCTCAATACTTTTCTCAACGGCTTAACCGAGAGCCGGATGACCGAAGTCAAAGATGCCGATGGCTGGACGGTCAAGGACCATCTTTCCCACATGGCTGCGTGGGAGCGCTCAGTAGTGTGCTTTCTACAGGGCAAGCCTGGTTATGAGGGGCTTGGCGTGGACGAGGCGCTCTACGAAAGCGGTGATTTGGACGAGACGAACGCTGCTATACACAGAGAGCAAGAGGATGTATCCCTAGAGGATGCCCGACGGCAACTCAACAAGGCACACAGCCAATTCCTCAAGCAGTTAGAGCCGCTAACCGACGCCGACTTGCAAAAGCCGTTTCGCCCGTACCGCCCCGACGAGCAGGGTGAAGGCGAAGGGCCTACTCTGATCTACTTGCTGTACGGCAACTCGGCGGGCCACTTCGATGAGCATGTAGACTGGATGAGAGCGATGATAGACGAGGCAGACGGCAAGTGATCTCGAAGGAAGCGTGCTGTGGCCGCTAAAAAACAGGAGCCAAAGCCGGCATTGGGCTACAACAACATAGCAAATCGCCTCGCCATCGAGCCGAAGCTGACGCGCCGCTTGCTGGTGGACTTTATTCGCAACGAAATAGGCAAGTTCGGCTTCAACCGCGTGGTGCTGGGCGTTTCGGGGGGGATCGACTCGGCCCTGTCGGCTACGCTGGCGGCGGAGGCGCTAGGCCCAGAGAACGTGGTGGGGCTGATACTGCCCTATAAAACCAGCAGCCCCGAAAGCGAGGCCCATGCTCGGCTTCTCATAGAGCAACTTGGCATGCCCTGCGACAAAATAGATATTACCCCGATGGCCGAACCGCTCTTCGCACACTACGGAGAGATGAGCAACCTGCGCCGGGGCAATGTTCTCGCCCGCCTCCGCATGGTGGCGGTGTTCGACCGCTCGGCTGCCGAGAAGGCCCTGGTGCTGGGCACTTCCAACAAGACCGAGTATCTGCTCGGCTACACCACCTGGTATGGCGACAGCGCGGCTTCGATCCAGCCCATCGGCGACCTGTACAAAACGCAGGTGCGCGCCCTCTCCCGCGACCTCGGCGTGCCCTCGCCTATCCTCGAAAAGAAGCCCAGCGCCGACCTGTGGCCCGGCCAGACCGACGAAGGGGAGATGGGTCTCTCCTATGATCTCGTGGACCAGGTGCTCTACTTGCTCGTAGACGAGCGCCTCGACCCCGAACGAGTGGTCGGCCTCGGCTTCGACGCTACGCTGGTGGACCGTGTGGTAAAAAGCGTGCGTAACATGCAGTACAAGCGGATGACCCCCATCATCGCCAAAGTAGGCTCGCGCACGCCCGGCATAGATTTTCGCTACCCAAGAGACTGGGGACATTAAGCAGGAGGAGTGATTCATGACGCTTAGTAGAATGACCGTGTTGGACTTCATCGAGCAGCTTGCCTCGCCGCAGCCCACGCCCGGCGGGGGCAGCGCCAGCGCGCTGGCGGGGGCGATGGCTGCGGCTATGGTGGAGATGGCCTGCAACTTGACGGTCGGGCGCGAGAAGTTCCGGGACGTTGAGGAGGAGTTGCGTGTGGTGCTAGGCAGGTCGAAAGAGTTGCGCGAGCGGCTGCTCAAGGCCGTTGACGGCGATGCCGAGGCTTACGACGGAGTAAGCCTGGCTTACAAGCTGCCCAAAGGCACAGACGAGGAAAAGGCCCACCGCACCGCCGAAATCCAGAGGACGCTACAACACGCCAGCGAAGTACCTCTCAAAGTGGCCCTGGCTGCCCACGAAACATCTCAGCTTGCGGTCATAGCCGCCCAGAAAAGCAACCCCAACGTCGCCTCCGACGCCCGCGTAGCCGTGCTGCTGGCAAACGCCGCACGCGACGGAGCCATCGCCAACGTAGAGATCAACCTCCACAGCATCACCGACAGCAGCTTCGTAGACAAGATGCGGGAGGAACTAAGGGCATTCACCGGGTAACAGAGACCTGAGCATGGGAGTTTGGAAGTTCCCAACTCTGAACACAACATGAGCCATAACACACACAAGTCACCCATCAATATAGCCCTGCTTGGCTCCACCGGCTCGATTGGCCGGCAGACGCTTGACGTTGTGGGCAGGCTTGAGGGGCGGTTCAGGGTGGTGGCCCTGGGCGCGGGCAGCGACCTCGATGCGCTATTGGCCCAGGCCGCCGGCCTGCCTGAGTCGCCTCTCCTGCTGGCGTTGGGCGACGAAAAGGCTGCCGGCGGTGCGGGCGAACTGCCCCTGCTTGGCGGCGAAAGCGGCATGGTCGCTCTGGCAACCCACCCCGATGTGGATATGGTGGTGGTGGCGACCACAGGGCACGCCGGCTTCGCGCCTACTCTGGCCGCGCTGGAGGCCGGCAAAGAGGTGGCTCTCGCCAACAAAGAGGCGTTGGTCATGGCGGGCGAGGTGGTTACGGACCTCGCCCGGCGCAAGGGCATCAGGATACGCCCCATAGACAGCGAGCACAGCGCCATCTGGCAGTGCCTGGTCGGAGAACCCGAAGCGCCCCAACAGGAGGAGACGCGTGGGGCAAGCGGGTCATGGAACGTTATCGAACGGCTGGTGCTGACCGCATCGGGCGGGCCTTTCCGCCTGTGGAGCCGGCAGGCCACCGAGAACGCCACCCCACAGCAGGCTCTCAATCACCCTACCTGGAACATGGGAGCCAAAGTCACGGTCGACTCAGCTACGCTGATGAACAAGGGGTTGGAGGTAATAGAGGCACACTGGCTTTTCGGCGTGCCGTTCGAGAATATAGAGGTGGTGATCCACCCGGAGAGCATCATCCACTCGATGGTGCGCTTTGTGGACGGCTCGGCTAAGGCGCAGTTGGGCGTCCCCGACATGCGCGTGCCGATCCAGTACGCCCTCACCTACCCCCAGCGCTACCCCAACCCCGACATGCCCAGGGCCGACTGGGCCGGGCTGGGCACGCTCCATTTCGAGGCGGTAGACACCGAGCGGTTCCCCTGTCTGGGCCTGGCGTTCGAGGCGGGCAGGCTGGGCGGCACATACCCAACCGCTATGGCCGCCGCCGACGAGGTAGCCGTGCCCGCCTTTTTAGAGGGCAAGATACGGTTTGGCGCTATTCCTGGTATAATAGAAAAAGTGCTTGAAAAACATACTGCCGTCGCAGTTAGCCGGCCGGACATAGAGGCCATACTCTGGGCCGATGAATGGGCGCGCATGGCGGCGGCGGAGATAGTAAAAACGGAGTAAAAGATGGATTTCAGTTGGTTATGGGTAGTCCCCGTGTTGGGCGTGTTGATAGTAGTCCACGAGATGGGGCACTTTTTTACGGCTATTTGGCTGGGGATCAAGGTCGAGGAGTTCGGTATCGGCTTCCCGCCGCGTATGTTCGCCATCAAGCGTAACGGCATTGAATATTCGCTGAACTGGCTGCCGATTGGCGGCTTCGTCAAGATCACGGGCGAGAACGGCGACTCGGAAGACCCGCGTTCGTTCGGGCGCGCCCCTGCCTGGAAGCGGGTTATCGTGCTGGCGGCAGGCTCGTCTATGAACCTGCTGCTGGCCTTGCTCATCTTCACAGGCATGTCCGTGTCGGGCACGCAGGAGATCGTGGCTCCGCAAACCTCTGTAGCTGTTGTTACGAAGGATGCGCCGGCCGACATTGGAGGCATGCTGCCCGGCGACCATATCGTGAGCGTAGCCGGGCAACCGATCAACTCGGCGGATGAGTTGCGCGCGGCAAGCCTCGCCCACGCGGGCAAGCCAACGACCTATCTGGTCGAGCGCAACGGCGGCCAAATGGTGCCTCTACAGATCACCCCACAGGGCAACCCGCCTCTGGGCATCGGCCTGACCTACTGGGTGGCGGGCGCTACGGTGGATACCGTTCGCAGCAACAGCTCTGCTGCCCTGGCGGGCCTGCAACCGGGCGATAAGATCGTGCTGGTGAACGGCACTCCGGTGAACAATTTCAAACAGGCCTCGCTCCTGCTCACCGCCGATAAGAGCGCGCAAGTAGTGGTAGAGCGCAACGGCGCGCGTGTCGGTCCCCTGAGTATGGACCTGGCAGGCTCCGGGCAGAAGTCGATCGGGTTGAACCTGAAGCTTCCCACCAAGATGGTGTACTACAGCCCCACACAAGCGCTGGGGCGTGCCCTCGACAGCACGTGGACGGTTATCAGCAGTATACCCAAGGGGATCGCGCAGGCTATCGCGGGCAAGGCCGACAACGCCGGCGTGACCTCTATCGTGGGTATCAGCCAGCTAACGGGCGAGGTAGCGGAGGAAGCGGGCTTCAACGGCTTGCTGAACCTGACCGCGCTGCTGGGCATTTCGCTCTTTATGATCAACCTGATGCCGCTACCCGCGCTGGACGGGGGCCGCCTGCTATTCATCCTTATAGAGCTGCTGCGCGGTGGCCGCCGTATCGCACCTGAGAAAGAGGCGGTGGTGCATTTCGCTGGAATGATGGTGCTGCTGGGGCTGATGGCTCTTATCACCTACTTCGATGTGCAGCGCCTGCTGTCGGGGCAAACTTTGATAAAGTAGCTTTGCCGCCCTCCCGACAAGACGCTTTAGGCGCGAGGATGCGTACTTCTCGCATGGCGGTGAAATATAGAGGACTGGTGATTACCCACCATCTTAAGCGGTTTAAGCAGTGCTTGGTAGCACTGCCGGCAGGTGAGGCCGTACTACGCTTTGTCATTCCAAGCGTAGCGAGGAATCAGTGCACCTGTATGACAGTTGGGCTGAAAAGTGTCGTGCCTTGCACAGGAGGGTACTCATCGGCAGAGTACCATGCGCCACCTACTGATTCCTCACTTCGTTCGGAATGACAAAGTGTAGTACGCCCTCACTCCCGTCTGATAGCCCAATGTAGCTTGAGACGTGGGTAATCACCAGCGCACCCACACTTGACAAGTGCGCCCCGCCAGATAGATACTGGGGGCACACCCACTCCGAATGCCTCACATGACGCAAGAACTCAGCACTAACGATGCCGCTTTACAAGCCATAGCCCCTGTAGATGCCGGGCAGGGGTTGCGCTCGCTTGTGCCCGTGCCTGTGCCTGCCTCCATAGAGCGGGCGATGGGGCCGCGCATAGCCGCGCCCGCGCTTCGCCCATTCGCGGAGGCGGCCTCGCTCTGCCCCATCGGCGCGCTCGACTCCGGTATGGGCGGGCTGTCCATCGTAGCCGAGATACGCCGGGTGTTGCCCAACGAGGACATATTATTCTACGCCGATAGCGGCAACTGTCCCTACGGCGGACGCTCCGATGAGTGGGTTCGCAATCGCGTGCTGGAAATCTCCAACTTTCTACTTGAGCAGGGGGCCAAAGCGGTGGTAGTAGCCTGCAATACGGCCTCTGCCGCCGGACTTGAGCACCTCCGCGCCCGCCACATCGTGCCTATCGTGGGGTTGGTCCCCGCCGTGAAGCCCGCCGTCGAGATTACTCGCACAGGCGTGGTAGGGGTACTTGCCACTCCGGTAACTGTGCGGGGCCGCCTGCTCAACGATGTGATAGAGCAGTTCGCCGCGCCTGCCGGAGTGCGGGTGCTGGCCGCCGCGCCTGCCGGCCTGGTAGAGGCGGTGGAACGGGGCGAGACGGACACGCCGGCGCTGCGCGAGTCGGTCGCCGGCGCGGTGCTGCCGATGCTGCGCGAGGGGGCCGATGCCATTGTGTTGGGCTGCACCCACTATCCCTTCCTTATCCCACTCATTAGGGAGATAGCAGGCGACCGGGTGCAGATAATCGACTCGGGTCTGGGCGTGGCCTTGCAGACTCGCCGCGTACTCGAAGCCGGCGGCGTGCTGCGCGAGGGTGATCATAAAGGCGATCTTACCGTCTACACCAGCGGCGACATTGCTACAGTTGGCCCCATCGTGCGTAGGCTCATAGAAGATGATGTGACTGTGTTGGACGGAGGCACAGTAGCCTCTCTCCATCAGCCTTTACCTGCCCTACAGGTAGAAACTCAATGAAGCACTTCGGCATAACCGATCCCAAGCTCGAAGACTACATGGCGAGCCTCTTGCCCGCGCAGAGCGAAGCACTTAGCGATATGCAGGCGCAGGCCGAACGGGAGGGGCTGGGGATAATCGGCCCGGTTCTGGGGCACTTTTTGTACACCCTGGCCCTGGCGGTAAGGGCCAAAGATATACTGGAAGTGGGCACGGCCATAGGCTATTCGGCTATGTGGCTCTCACTTGCGGCGCAGCAGTTGGACGGGCGCATGGTAACGTTGGAACAGGACGCGGGCAGGGCTAGCATGGCCGAGGCTTACATGAGGCAGGCCGGGCTGTCGGGGGTGTGCGCGGTGCGGCGGGGCAACGGGCTGACGCTGATGCGCGGCATGGAGGAGAGTTTCGACCTGATCTTCCTCGATGTGCTGACTCAGTTCGGCAGCCCGGACACCGCGCTTGAGATGCTTGAAGTGTGCGTGCGGAGGCTGCGGCCCGGCGGGCTGCTCTTGTCGGACAACGCTTTGCGCTCCGGCCAGGTACTCGACCCACAGCACAGCAGCCCTTCCACCCAGGGCATCGCGGCTTTCAACCGGGCTATATTCTTACACCCGCGCTTGACCAGCGCCATTATCCCGATCCGCGACGGACTAAGTATGAGCGTAAAGCTGAGAGAGGATACCATTGGCTGATCCAAAGCACAACCCTGAGCGCACCCCTGCCGTGCTGGTAGAGGTGACGCGCGGGCCAATCGTAGAGTCGGTACATTTCGGGGATATTGCCGTGTCGGACGCCGAAGGGGAGTTGTTGGCGTGGGCGGGCAATCCGGGCCTGGTGAGCTATTATCGCTCGTCGTCCAAACCGCTCCAGGCTGTGCCCCTGGTAGAGAGCGGGGCCGCCGACCATTTTGGCTTCACCGAGCGGGAGATCGCCATCTGCTGCGGGTCGCATGGCGGCGAGGATATACATGTGGAGGCCACCCTCAGCATCCTCGATAAGATCGGGGTGGGGCCGGACGCGCTGGCCTGCGGAGCGCACATGCCCTACGACAAGGCCGCCGCGCATGCCCTCCAGGTGCGGGAGGAGCCGCCTACCGTCTTGCACAACAACTGCTCAGGCAAGCACGCGGGGATGCTGGCGCTGGCGCGGTTCTACGGCTGGCCTATCGGCGGCTACGAAAGCGCCCTCCACCCTGTGCAGCAGACTTTGCGGCAGGTAATAGCTCAGTTTGCGGGACTGGAGCCTGAGCATGTGGCGGTGGGGATTGACGGCTGCGGGGTGTCTACCTTCGCCGTTTCGATCCACCAGATGGCGATGTCGTTCGCCCGCCTGTGCCAACCTGAGTTCTGGCCCGATCCGCGCCGCACGGCAGTGAAGCGCATTACCGAAGCGATGACGGCGTACCCTGAGTATGTAGCGGCGCGGCATGCACGCTTCGACACCGACCTGATGCAGGCCGCCGGCGGCACGCTCGTGAGCAAAGTGGGCGCGGAAGGGGTGTTCTGCGCGGCCCTGCTGGGCGACAGCAGCCAACCATCGCGCGGCTTCGCCCTGAAGGTGCTGGACGGCGACAATACTTACCGCGCCCGCAACCCGGCTACCATCGAGGGCTTGCGACAGGCAGGCATGCTTGACGAGGATGCCCTCAACAAGTTGGAGGCGTACTGGGTCGAGGAGATAAAGAACCGCCCAGGGGAAGTGGTGGGGCTGGTGCGGCCTGCGTTTACACTCTCAGTCCGCCCACAAATACTGTTTCAGCAAGGTTGACCCCGAAGTGGTACGCCAGGTGGCGGTGGTTGGGAGCGTCCCACACCACGATGTCGGCCAGTTTGCCGGGTTCGAGGCTGCCTATCAGGTGGCCCCGGTCGAGGGCGTAGGCGCTATTGAGGGTGGCGGCAACGATGGCCTCGGCGGGGGTCATTTTCATCTGAGAGCACGCCAGGGAGATTATCAGGGCGAGGTTCTCGCAAGGGCAGGTGCCCGGATTGCAGTCGGTTGCCAGGGCGACCGGCACGCCCGCCTCTATCAGGGCGCGGGCCGGGGTGTAATGTCCTAACCCCAGCCCCAAGGGAGTGCCGGGCAGCAGCACGGCTATCGTGCCTGCCTCCCTGAGCGTGCTTATATCCTCCGGCTCCAGCACAAGCAGATGGTCGGCGGAGATGCAGCCCATTTCGGCGGCTACCTGCACCGCCCCCACGCGGGCGAACTCGTTGGCGTGCAGGCACGTGCCCATGCCCAGTTGCACGGCTGCCGCCAGGATGCGCCGCGTCTGCTCGGCTGTGAAGGCCCCCACGTCGCAGAAAACGTCGCACCACTCGGCAAGCCCTTCCTGCGCCACCGAGGGGAGCATCTCCTCTATCACCAGATTGACGTAGGCTTCGGGGTCGTCCTTGTACTCTGTGGGGAAGGCGTGCGCGCCGAGGAAAGTGGCGGCGATGCGCGGGCCGGTCCCCGCCAACTGCAACTCCATGTTCAGGTCGCGGATGGCCCACAGGCACTTCAGCTCGTCATCCACCGACAGGCCGTAGCCGCTCTTTATCTCGACAGTGGTAGTGCCGTGCGCCAACATGCGGGCGAGCCGCTCGCCGGTGTTTTGCTTTAGCTCCTCTTCGGGGGCAAGGCGGGTGGCGGCGACGGTGGACATAATGCCCCCGCCCGCCTCCATTATCTCCAGGTAAGTCGCCCCCTGTAACCGCAGTACGTACTCCTCGTCGCGGGAGCCGGCCCACACGAGATGGGTGTGTGCGTCCACCAGGCCGGGGGTGACGGTCTTGCCGGTGGCGTCCAGCAGGTCGGTATTTTCGCCGCGATACTGTGCGATGATCTCCGTGCTGGGGCCGACGGCGAGGATATGCTCGTCCTTGACGGCCAGCGCACCGTTGGGGATAACGCCCGCCTCGCCCTGGGCAGGGCCGCCTCGTGGGGCCTCGCGCCCGTTGGCTGCCCGGCAAGTTACAAGCTCGGCAGCCGAGTGGATAATGAGGGTGGCCGGTTCTCTTGATACGCTGTTCATAGATAAGACATAGGTAGGAGTTGAGGTGTACATAGAGGCCAGGCTCGGTACTTTACCAGTAAGCACGAAGCGCATGGCGTAGGGGCGGCGAATGCGAAGGAGATGCCTGTACCCCGTCTATGCGCCGATTGCCCTAACCTGGGGCACTGCGAGGCGACGCGCCCCGTGTTTGGCCTCTGAAGCGGCCTCGACGAACTCCGAGAAGAGCTTACGCGCCCAGGCGTGCTTGCGCCACAACTCTTCGGGGTGGCACTGCACGGCCACCATGAAGTAGTGGTCGGGAGCCTCTATTCCCTCTACGATGCCGTCCGGCGACCAGGCGGTGGCTATTAGGCCGTCGCCCACTTTATCAATAGACTGGTGGTGAGAGGTGTTTACCCACACTCGGTCCTGCCCCACCAACTCGTGCAGACGTGTGCCGGGTTCGATAGCGATGTCGTGGGCCAGAAAGTCGCGGATTTTACGCTTGTACGACTCGCGGTGGTCAATAGTGGTGGGATACTCGCTGTAGATGTCCTGTATCAGGGTGCCGCCCATGACCACGTTGAGCACCTGCTCGCCCCGGCAGATGCCCAGGATAGGCAGGTCATCGTCCAAAGCCCAGGGAAGCATAGTAATCTCCGCATGGTCGAGGCCCACATCGGTAGGGTCGAGAGCGGGGTGGGGTTCTTGGCCGTAGTATTTGGGGTGAACATCGAGACCGCCCGGTAAGAGCATGCCGTCCAGCAGTTCGTAGATGCGGCGCAAGGCATCGGGGTCGTCCAGGTGGGGCACAAGAATAGGCACACCGCCTGCCGCTTCAACCGCCTTGCAGTAGCTCTGATTGATGCCGAAGCGTGGGGCATGTACCCCCGCCGCATCGTTGTCGTCCATCGTCGAAACGCCGATTATCGGCAGCCCATTCGAATAAGGCATATCTTATACTCCAGTGGCCGGCATTACAGCAGGTCGTGACTTTGACCTGGCGGCCGGCTATTCACACGTCGGTGCTCCACGCGACCTGCCGTGACCTCGTGACCTGTTGTATTATAGTAGTATAACAGAATTTGCTTGATATAGTAACACATTTGGTACTTCTTCGCCGCCAAGCCGGGCTATTTTGGCTACTCTACAGGCAAAAGCCGTGCCGCATGCAGTACCATTTGGTTATGGCAAAGATACGCGCGCTGCTTTATAGTTTACCTTGATTGCTAGATAAGATTAACACAAGCCAACGCAAGAAGAGAGGCAAGGACCTTGATCTCAAAACCAGGATTGGTGCGGGCGTGCAGCCTCTGTAA
>JBBSIX010000047.1:0-14981 GCA_038231875.1 Chloroflexia bacterium
ATGAAAATAGGGTTTGGCAGGCTCTAATTCGCGCCTAGCATGGCTATTTTCACAGCAGTGTAAGTGTTCAGATTTGAGGTGGAGAACTCGTGGGAGATTCACTGTAGGGGCCTGAATGCGAAGCAGAACCACCAGCCCCATGACGGGGATGAGCAAAATGAATTGGCATGTTATGTAACTTTACAGTTCAAGGGGCAGTGGGTCCTCAGTAGCCGAGATGCCGACTTCCTCCACCCCTAGTCTGAACACCCTCTGGGAACACGAGATGCGGGACATAGGAAATGGTAAAGTGGTAAGTACTATGGTACAGTAGTGGATACAAGACAACAGGAAGGATGAGTGAGTATGAAAAAAGAAGTATTCGATCTGGGCGATCTGTGCTGTGTAGGCTGCGCGGACGCGGTAGAACAGGCGCTGCGGAGCGCCCCGCAGGTAAAGAAAGCCGCCATCAACTACAGGGGCAACACCGCCACCGTCACCTACGACGAGAGCGCGATACAACACCGGCAGATAGCCGGTATCATAAGCGCAGCGGCCCCAGGTTGCACCCCAGTGCATGACGAGGGCGGCTCGGAGGCGCATGCCGTGCCACACATGAGCGTGGCACACCTTGAGCACCAAACTCAGATGGCGCCGATCTCGATGGGCACCAAAATGGACAGGATGCAATATGAGATGCCCGCTACCGCCGCCCAGGAGGTACACCGCCGGATACAAGAGCAGCACGCGGAACACCAGGGCCATGCAGGAGCCGGCGCCGAGCAGGGTATGGACCACGACATGTCCGACCCCAAGATGGCGCGGGCGATGGAGGCGGACATGCGCCGGCGCTTCTTTGTGGCCCTGCTCCTGACGATCCCCACGCTCCTCTATTCGCCGTTGTTCACCCAATTCTTCGGGGTGAAGTTGCCCGCGCCGGTTGACCCCAACTGGATCATGTTCGTGTTGAGCACACCCGTCGTATGGTGGTCGGGCTGGATATTCATCTCAGGGGCGTACAGGTCGCTGAGGCACAGGGCGCTCAACATGAGCGTGCTGATAGCCACAGGCGTGCTGGCGGCATACCTGTTCTCCGTGCTGACCCTCGTGGTTGGAGGGGAGAGTTTCTTCGAGGCGGCGGCCATGCTGGTCACATTCGTGCTGTTCGGGCACTGGATGGAGATGCGCGCCCGGCGAGGCACCAACGAGGCGTTGCGCGCCCTGTTCGACCTGGTTCCCCCGCAGGCCCGCGTGGTGCGCGACGGGCAGGAGATGGTGATCCCCACCAGCGAGGTAGGGGTGGGCGAAACGATCATCCTGCGTCCAGGCGACAAAGTGCCTGTGGATGGCGAGGTGTTGAGCGGGGAGAGCACGGTGGACGAGGCGCTGGTGACGGGCGAGAGCATGCCTGTACACAAGGGGCCTGGGGACAGCCTGGTGGGCGGCTCGATCAACGGGGCAGGCTCCGTGACCTTTCGGGCCCTCAGGGTGGGCAGCGACACGGTGCTCGCCCAAATAGCGGCCCTTGTGACGGAGGCACAGAACTCCAAAGCGCCCAGCCAGAGGCTTGCCGATACTGCCGCTCAGTACCTGGTCATCCTGGCGGTCGGTTCGGGGCTGGTGACGTTTGCGGCCTGGTACCTGCTGGGCAACGCTACGCTGCTATTCTCCCTCACCTTCGCTATATCCGCCGTGGTGATAGCCTGCCCTGATGCCCTTGGCCTGGCTACCCCAACAGCGGTGGCGGTGGGCACGGGGCTAGGAGCCAAATACAACATCCTCATCAAGGATGCCGCTACCCTGGAGCAGGTGTCGCGGATCAGCGCTGTTGTGTTGGACAAGACGGGCACGCTCACGGAGGGGAGGCCCAGGGTCACGGATGTGGCGGTGGCTCCCGGCTGGAGCGAGGGTGAGGCGCTGCGCCTGATGGCAGGGGCAGAGGCGCGCTCAAGCCACCCTATCAGCGTTGCCATACTTGAGGAGGCCGGCAAGCGCGGCCTCTCCGTGCCGGGTGAGGCTTCGGGGTTCGAGGCGCTGGCCGGGCGCGGGGTACGCGCGCTGGTCGAGAGTAAGCAGTTGCTTGTGGGGAACGCCCGCCTCATGAGCGAGTCCGGGGTGGATACGGCTCCCGTCGCAGAGGCGCTTGAGAGGCTGCTCACCGAGGGTAAGACCCTCTCTATCCTGGCGGTGGATGGGAAGATAGCGGGTGTGGTGGCCGTCGCCGACCCGATAAAGCCGAACGCGGCCAGGGCTGTCGAACTGTTCAAGGAGGCCGGGGTTGAGCCTGTAATGATAACGGGCGACAACAAAGGCACGGCTCAGGCGGTGGCCTCGCTGCTGGGCATCACGCGCTTCTACGCCGAGGTGCTGCCCGCCGACAAAGCCGACTATGTGAAGCAGTTGCAGGGCGAGGGCAAGTTCGTGGCGATGGTGGGAGACGGCATCAACGATGCCCCCGCCCTGGCGCAGGCGAACGTGGGCATCGCCATAGGCGCGGGCACCGATGTCGCCATCCAGACGGCTGACGTGGTGCTGATGAAGTCGGACCCCCTGGACATACTGCGGGCGATAAAGCTCTCGGAGGCCACCGTCACGAAGATGAAGCAGAACCTCTTCTGGGCCGGCATCTACAATGTGCTGGCGATACCGGTGGCGGCGGGCGTGTTCTACCCCAGCCTGGGCATCGCGCTCGGCCCGGAGTTCTCGGCCCTGCTGATGTCGGCCTCCTCGATAATCGTGGCTACCAACGCCGTACTGCTCAAGCGGGTGGAGCCACAGCTGAAGAACCTCCAGCCCTGAGCGTTCAGACCTGAGATGCCTTCCCATCTGAACGCTTGTTCCGGCTCGGCGTAGGGTCGGTTCTCCGCCGGCATGCCTAAATCCAAACCTCACAGGACTGCGTATCATCTTTGCCCCACAGTTTTGCAACTGGTTGCATTCTTCGGTGCGCGGGTGTATAGTTAATGCACAGGCATCTAATCACGAGGAGTTTCCATGAGCATAATAGGCAATACCGTCGGACGCCGCAACATATTCGCCCACATCTTGAACGACCAGTCCCCGGAGATCAAGGGAAAGATCGTGGCTATGTACACGCTGCTGGCAGCCGCAAACATTATCTTGTGGGGCCTTACTTTCCTGCTCTCAAGCATTTACCCCTTGATCCTCAGCACCGGCTTCCTGGCGTTCACCTTCGGGTTGCGACACGGCGTTGATGCCGACCATATTGCCGCCGTTGACAATGTTACCCGCAAGCTGATGCAGGACGGCAAGCGTCCGGTGGCTGTGGGCTTTTTCTTCTCGCTGGGCCACTCCACCGTTGTGGCGCTCCTGAGCATACTGGTGGCGGTGGGCGCGTCGCTCGTCCAGTCGAACCTGCCCCAGTGGAAAGAGGTCGGCGGGCTGATCGGCACTTTCGTCTCTGCGGCCTTCCTGTACGCTATCGGGATCATCAACTTGCTGGTATTCCTAGACATCTTCCGCATGTTCCGCCAGGTGGCCCGAGGGGGAACCTATCACGAGGAGACCCTCGAAACCTTCCTGGCCCAGCGCGGCATGATGAACCGTTTCTTTGGCCCTCTGGTTCGCCGGATTGACCGCAGTTGGAAGATGTACCCCCTAGGCTTTCTGTTTGGCCTGGGCTTCGACACGGCCAGCGAGGTGGCGCTGCTGAGCATCTCGGCGGCGGCAGGCGGGGCCGGTATGCCCGTTTGGCTGATCGTCCTCTTCCCCTTGCTCTTCGCCGCCGGTATGAGCCTGGTGGACACAACCGACTCGATAATGATGCTCGGAGCTTACGGCTGGGCTTTCGTGAAGCCTGTACGCAAGCTCTACTACAATATGAACATTACTCTGGTGTCGGTACTGGTCGCCCTGGTGATCGGCACCGTCGAGTTTCTCAGCATCATCGGCGACAAGTTCGGGTTGAAGGGCGGTTTCTGGGACTGGTTGAGCGACCTAGACTTCGAGACGATAGGTTACATTATCATCGGCATCTTCCTGGTGAGTTGGATCGGCTCCACGCTCATCTATAAGCTCAAAAAGTACGATTCGATAGAGGCGGTAGCCGAACCTGTAGCCGTCTTACCGGGGGCAAACGCCGTAGCTGACGTAACAGCTACAATCCCCACCGAAGGCTCAACCACCGCGACGTGAGCCATGCTGTTCGCGCTCTGATTTGATCCTGAGCTGTTCATCGTGGTTGCTCCTTCCGTCTGTCTGCGTGTGCGTATGTCTGTACGCAGCTTCTGTAGGCTGAAAATCCCCAAGATTTACTGTGCTGGTTTAGTAGCACTTTGCGTGCATGCATCTTCCTCGGCTAAAGTCCTCGTTGGCTGACTCTAAGCGGATAGAACAAGGTACGAATCCGCCGGATGTTGACCCCGCCTCAGGAAAGAGCTATAATCAGGTAGTAGATATAAGCTTGTGCATGCCGGATGCCGCCCGGATTCCGCGCCTTAGTATCGGCGAACGCATGCACAAGACAGGTAGCATGCAGAACACACACGAATAGTGAGACCACAGGAGAACAGCGCTTGAGCGGTAAACGCGGTGGACGGACAAATCAGAAGAAATCGACGGCAAAGACGCAAGTTCAACAGCCCCAGCGTCCATCCAGCGAGCCTGTAGCGCCCGGCGGACGCGACCTGGACGGCAACGGTAGCGCAGGCGGCGCCGACACAGCCGAAAGCAGGTCGCTGAGGCAGGAGGCGAAAAAAGAGGCCCGGTTAGAACGGCAGGCGCAGGCGAGGGCCGCATCGGAGAGCAGGCGGCGCAGACAAACGCTTCAGAAGTTCGCGATAGTAGCGGCTATAGCCGTTGTAGTGTTGGGCGGGGGCTTCGCGTTCTACATGAACGAAGCAGGCAAGCCCGGAGAGAGCGTAGCCCAGCAACCCAGCCCACACGTAGCCGACGTAAACAGCCCCCACATAAGCTATAGCACCGACCCGCCGACGTCAGGCCCGCACGTGGACCGGACGGCTCCCTGGGGTGTGAGCGCCACACCTGTGCCCAACGAACTGGCGGTGCATAACCTTGAAGACGGCGGCGTAGTCATCAACTACAGCCCCGACCTGGACAAGGCCACTGTTGACCGGCTGGCCGAACTGGTCCGCACCTACGATACAGAGGTGCTTATGACGGCCCACCCCGGCATGTCCACCCCCATCGCGCTGACCGCCTGGGGGCGGATAGACCGCCTGGGCTCGTTCGACGAGGCTCGCATAAAGCGTTTCATCGCGGCGTTTCGGGGACAGGACCACCACGCGCAGAGTGGGGGCTAAGGCCGCCGAGGGGAGAACTAAATGCCGAGACGCTGGACGCCCTACGACAGGATGGGCCGAAAGGAAGCCAACAGCCTGCACAAGCTCCTGGGGGAGTTGGAGGTAGAGATAATGGAGCACATGTGGCAGCTTGGCGAGGCCACAGTGCGCGACGTGGCGACCTTGCTACGGGCGAAACGGCCCGTAGCCTACACTACGGTCATGACTGTGATGTCGCACTTGAACGATAAGGGCCTGTTGTCGCGCGCCTCCCTCGATAAGAAGACCCACCTCTACAGCGTGGCCCTCACCAGGGAAGAGTTCCTGGCGCGCGCCAGCCGCCAAATGGTAGAGGCGATGCTGGAGGACTTCGGCGACCTGGCCCTCGCCACTTTCCTGGAGGTGGTTGACCAGGCCGAACCTGAACACCTTGAGGCGTTGCGCGAACGACTGAACGACCCCAATACCGCCCCTTGATGCGAGGTCGGAGACCCTTATGAGCGCGAGCACGCAGTTCCGCCGTTTGTTGGGCGTAGCATTCTTCACTACAGTCTTGCTCGGTGCGGCTGTGCTAAACCCCTTGCTTGTGAGCCGTTTGTTTGCCCGCCAACCTCAGGACAAAGGCGATGAGATGTTGGCCTGCTTGTTTGTGCCGACCTATGTGGATTGGCCTTCTCACCTGCTGAGTTATATGCCGGCTGCGGCCCTTGCGGTGAGCATAATGTGCGGGCTGTATTCTCTTGTGAAGCAGGGATACCGCACCAGCGCGCTGACCCGCTCCCTCTTGGCGTTCTTAGACCCCCCGGCCAGGGAAGAACTGCTTAGGCTGGGGGTAAGTCACAGCATCGTTGGCCGAGTGGATGTTGTGAGGATAGACGCGCCTGTAGCCTTCTGCTACGGTTGGATACGGCCTCGTATCTGCGTTTCCACGGGCGCCCTGGCCGGCTTGACGGCCAGGGAGGCGTCGGCTTTGCTGCTGCACGAATACCACCATCTGGTGCAGCGCGATCCGCTGAAGACCGCCCTCGCCCGCACGCTCGCGAGCGCCTTCTTTTTTCTGCCTGTGGTGGGTGCGTTGCGAGAGCAGTACATGCTCGCTAAGGAGTTGGACGCAGACCGTTACGCGCTCCGGGTGCAGGGGAGCGAACGTCCTCTACTGGGCGCACTATATAAACTCCTGCTCAAGCAGCCGGGAGTTCGCAGGCAGGCCGAGTTCACAGCCGTTGTGGGAGCAGCCGACTCGCTCACCCAGAGGCTGGCGTACCTTCTCGACGGCCAACTGCCCGTAGGGCCTCGCCGTGCGACGCTGTTCGCAAGCTCGGCCATAGGGATGGCTCTAGCCGCCGTTACCGCCTTCACGACCTGGGCTGCGCTGGCCGGTGCCCTCTGGGAGCAGGCGCATTCCGGCCTGGGAGGGTGCTGAACCGGGGTGCTTGGCTCCGGCAGGCGCCCCTCCCCTCCACCCCGAAGCGGAGCGGTTCTTCGGCCCTGTTTTCCCCCTCTTTTGCTTGCGCCGAGCTTACCTACTACGATATAATAGGAGAGAAGTATTCTATGAGGAGAAAGCGTGTTCAGTCTATGAAACTAAAGATAACGAAGCTACTGAGGCAGCGGGCGTATTCAGCGGGTCTGCTGCTGTTTTTTGTGCCTCTGTTGGCCGCCTGTAGCGATCCCTTCGGCGGCCCCGCCGCAACCGGCTCGCCCACACCGTTGGGAAGCTCGGCGCAGCAGTCGGCCGTCCAACCAACCCCCATGCCGGACGGTATGCCCGGCATGTTGCAGTCGAGCAACCCCGAAGCCGATGCCGCGATGGAGGCGATAGACGCTGCGGGGGTTCCCATCGCGGCGGGCGGTGCCGTAGGAGGGCAGCCCCTCGCCTTCAAGATGGACGGCGATACGAAGGTGTTCGACCTGACGGCCAGAGCGGTCAAGTGGCCGATACTCAAAGATGTCATGGCTACGGCCTACACCTACAACGGCACTGTGCCCGGACCCTTGATCCATGTTACGGAGGGCGATAAGGTGCGGGTGGTCCTGAAGAACGAGCTACCTGAGCCTACGACTATCCACTGGCACGGCATACAGGTGCCCAACTCGATGGATGGGGTGCCGGGTATAACCCAGGAGGTAGTGCAGCCGGGCGAGACTTTCACCTACGAGTTCACGGCTAAACCTGCGGGCACCTTCTGGTACCACTCGCACACCCGCAGCGATGTGCAGATAAGCGTGGGCCTGCACGCGCCCATCATCATTGATCCGCATACGCAAAGTACACAGCCGGAGCCTGAGGTTGACCAGGTGTTGATGCTGGAGGAGTGGCGCATCGTAGACGGCAAGACCTACGCTGCCATGCCCGCTACCGGCATGGACGGCAACTTCTTCACCATCAACGGCAAAGCGTTCCCGGACACGCCTGAGATAAAGGTCAAGCAAGGCGGGCGGGTGCGCTTGCGGTTCATTGGCGCAGGGCAGCTCGGCCACCCTATGCACATACACGGCCCGGCGTTCAAGATAGTAGCCACCGACGGCCACCCTGTGCCTGAAGCCGCCCAACTTACGAAGGATACGGTGTGGGTAGCCCCAGGCGAGCGCTACGACATCGAATGGGTAGCGAGCGATGTGGGCAAGTGGTTGCTGCACTGCCACATCCCTCACCACACCACCAACGACCATGCCGACCCTGGCGGCTTGATGATGGTCCTGAATGTAGTACCTTAACAAGTGGAGGAAAGAACGTGTATCGAACAGGCACACGCCCGACCGGGTTCGCCGGGGCGCGGCTGTATCTCTCGACGCTGCTGTTGAGCCTGACGCTGGTAGTCGGCTTGTCGGCCTGCGGCTCCAACACACCGGGTGACGCCGTAGGAGCAGGAGCCGCCACAGGCGAGATGCAGATGTCTCTGACCACCGACCCCAACCCGGCGCAGGCCGGGCCTATCAAGTTTATCGTGGAGTTGAAAGATGCCCAGGGGCAGGCAGTCGAAGGCGCACAGGTGTCCCTCTCCGCGAGGCACACCGGCATGAGTCACGGCGGGATAGACGGGCAGTTGGTCGAGCAGGGGGCCGGCAAGTACCAGGCCACAGGCTCGTTCAGCATGGCCGGCGCCTGGCATGTTGATGTTGAAGCGTCAAAGAGCGGCCTGCCGACAAAGAAGCAGTCGTTCGATGTAGTGGTGCGCTAACTTCGCGTAAGGCGCGATGCGGGGATGTGCCGCAAAGTAGCTTGCTTGGCCTTCGTAGTTGAATTACGTAGCCGCGAGGGGTTCGCTGTGGAGCAAGGGCCGGCGTGGTATAATCGAGCACAAGAACCGTCACAACTGCCGAGTGGAGAGAGAGTGAGAACCCAGTCCAGCGATACGGACCCCACAGTCGAGCGCATGCAGATAGAGGGCCTACGCCGCCTCACACCGAGCCGGCGCTTTGAGATTGCGAGCAACCTCAGCCGCAGCGTCTTCGCACTTTCCTGGCGCGGCTTTCGGCGGAGGTATGCCGACCTGGATGACGAAGCTGCCTCTTTGCTGTGGGTAAGCCTCTTGTACGGGGAAGAGTTGGCCTCACGGGTCGCCCTCTACAAGCAGCAACGTAGAGAGCACAAACAGATAGCACCGTGATCTCCTCGGACTGGCTGCCGGCTATCCGCCCAGTGCTGGAAGCGTTTAGAGATCTGGGGGTGGACTATCAAATCGGCGGCTCACTTGCATCCTCAGTATGGGGCCTGCCTCGCTCTACCCAGGATGCAGATCTGGTGGCCGATCTACTACCAGAGCAGGTAGCTCCACTTGTCGCACGTCTCCAAGAACAGTACTATATAGACGGCGAGATGATCCGAGAGGCTATTAGGCGGCATAGCTCTTTCAACCTGTTGCATCTAGATACTATGCTCAAGATAGACGTGTTCATCCCAGGACCTTCAGCATTTGAGAAAGTATCGTTCTACCGCGCACGACCACAGTGGTTGGGTGATCCGCCGACAGAACAGGCATTGTTCACCTCCCCGGAGGATATAATCCTCCATAAGTTGATTGGGTACAAGATGGGCAGCGAAATATCCGAGAGGCAGTGGCTGGATGTACTAGGGGTACTTAAGGTGCAGAGTTCCTATCTGGATGCCGCTTATCTTCGAGAATGGGCTGAACAATTACAAGTCACCGACTTACTCACCCGCGCCTGGGAGGAAGCCGGACTGTAGTAGCGCGAGAGTACAACCCCCCAGGCTATTGTTGTGCGAACAAACGACCCTTCAGCAGACGGAGCGCGCTCGCCCGTGCAACCCTACACGCCCAGCGCGCTGAGGCGGTAGCCCACTCCGTACACCGTCTGTATCAACTGGGGGTTGGCGGGGTCCGGCTCCAGCTTGGTTCGCAGCCACCGCACATGTACGTCCACTGTGCGCGTGCCGCCTACGAAATCATAGCCCCAAACTCGGTCGAGCAACGCCTCTCGCGAAAAGACTTGCTGTGGATTGGCGGCGAGGAAAGCCAGCAGATCGAACTCTTTCGGCTTTAGCTCCACCTTCCTCTCTTCTTGAGTAACCGTGCGCCGACCCAGGTCAATCAGCAGCGCGCCCAGTTGCAGCGTCCTCGGTGGGGCCTCCTCTGCGCCCTGCCCCCTCTGCGCGACGGAGCCTTTGGGCATCTCGCTGCGCCTGAGCATGGCATGCACACGCGCCAGCAGTTCTCGGAGGCCGAACGGCTTAGTCAGGTAGTCGTCCGCCCCAAGCTCCAGCCCCAGCACCTTGTCTATCTCCTCGTCGCGGGCCGACAGCATCAAAATAGGCACGGTAAGGTGCTTGCGTACCGCTCGGCATACTTCAAAGCCGCTCATGCCGGGCAGCATTATGTCAAGTATAAGTAAGTCCGGCTGTTCATAGCGGGCCAGCCGGATCGCCTCGGAACCTTCTTGGGCGAGCAGCACCCGGTATCCTTCGCGCCTCAAATTGTAACCCAGCATGTCGCGCAACGTCTTTTCGTCGTCCACCACCAGGATGGTTGCCTGGTTCGGGACCGATGCCGCCTGCGGGTCTGCCTCACGGAGACCGCTCATCTGTACCTCTTTCGCCGGCGTATAAACATAGACACAGCTATTGTGCCACATCAGGGGGAGAAGTTCAAAGCGCAGTGGGCAAACAAAAACCCCGAACGGTCCTGACGGACTATCCGGGGCTTTGTTCCTCCAAAGGCTCAACACCCTTGAAGTAGCCTCATTATAGCTACGAATAGAAGCCCTGTCAATAGACCGGCCTGCATCTTTTGCACATCCCGGCGTCGCTTGGAAGGTCGTCCTTCAGCGCGGGTCTTGTGCTATAATTGCAGTAGTTTCGTCGGTGCAGGGGCAAGGAGTAAACCCGATGGCAGATAAACCAACCACTCTCCAGGTGCCCATCTTTCCTTTGAATACCGTGCTGTTCCCGCACATGCCGGTGGCGCTGCACATATTCGAGGAGCGTTACCGGCAGATGGTGCGCGATATACAAAGCAGCGGCCACCGCTTTTGCGTGGCTTTAATTCAGGACGGGGCGGAGGTGGGAGGCGAGGCGGTTCCCCACGATGTGGCATGCCTCGTAGAGGTGGTCCATCTGGAACCGCTGCCCGACGGCAGGTACAACCTGCTCGCCGTCGGCATGGAGCGTGTTAAGATCTCCGGCCTCGACCACCGGAGCCGGCCCTATCTTGTCGGCGCTCTCCAGCCCTGGCCCGAAGAAGAGAGCCTGACGGATCAGCCTCTTGTGGACAAGGCATCTCGCCTGTTTATGGAGTACGCCGGCCACTTGATGGCGCTGTCGGGCGAGCAGTTGGACGACTTTACGCTGCCCCAGGAAGCCGATATGCTGTCTTACGTGCTGGCTACGGCCCTGCAAGTGGGCCTCGAAGAACGCCAGAACCTGCTGGAGATGCCCAGCGCCGCAACCCGGCTCAAGGCGGAGGTGGACATGATGCAGCTTGAACTGCCCCTCCTACGCTCCCTGGTTACCGGCCCCAAACCCCAAGACGGCGACTACGGGCCGTTCTCTCGCAACTAGAGGTGGGAGGGGCACACAGCTTCACCGCCCGCCTCGCAGCAACGGCTGTGGCACATCTCTTGAAGAGACGGCCATCACGCCCAAATACAAACTCATGGAGGAACTTTCCACATGTCAACAGACCATATGCCCACGCCGCCCGATGCCCTTACCAACCAGGCCAGCGACAAGAAAGTTCGTGGGCAGACCATCCCCAGCACACAGGCCGCAACGGAGCAGGCAGCAGTCCAAGCAGAACATGAGGGAGGGCCGCTCAACGAAGATATGGCCCGGCTACTCGAAGAGCAGGTGGGCGTTATCGCCCAGCAGATGGTCTACCACAGCCAGATGATGTACGGGGTGGGCGGCCTGGGCACAGACCCGGTGAGCGCAAGACAGGCCACGCTGGAAATAGCCGGGGCGCTACGCAGCCGGACGAAGACCGTCGGAATGTATGCCCTGGTCAATCTCGGCGACCCGCAGATCGCTCAGGCCAACGACCGCACAATGCCGTTCAAGTTCAATTCGCAGGTGGCCGGACTGTTCGAGGGCATCCTGCTCGACACCTTCAGTAAGGCGTATCGTGACGACGAAGACCGCCGCGAGGAGGCTCGCAAGCTGCTTATGTCCATCTTCCTCCCCGCCAACGAAGAGTTGCAAAGCCATGAGAAGGTGATCCCCATGATGTCGCAAGCCCCGGCGATGGGCGATAGCTTCAAGTTGCTCGACGGCATGCAGATGGGCACGCAGGCCGAAGCACAAGTCAACAGATAGGCTGCCATGTTCCGCCCCACCCGCTCTCGCGCACCGCGCATGCGGCTCGCCCTTGCGCTCCTGTTGTGCCTCGCCTGGGCAGTCGGCTGGGCTGCGGCCTCGGCGCAGACTTTCCCGCCTATCGAGGGCATCACGGCGGACGATACGGGCGCAGTCAATGCCGCCGCCGTCAACTCAGCCGCCCAGCCTTTGCAACAGCAAGGGGTAAAACCGCTTGTTGTCATGCTGCAAAACGGCACGAGCGACCCCGAAAGCCTGGCCTATAGCGCGGCCCAGCAGTACGGCTACGGCCAGGACAGGCAAATTGACCCTGACCTGTTTGAGATACTGGTAACAAACAACCCCAGGCAGTACACCATCCTGTACGGCGATAATCTCGCCCCGGTCATGGAACAAGCCCGGATCGGGTCTAAGCTGTCCGATAGGATAGCTCTGGAAGCGCTGAGGCCGAAGCTGGTGGACGGCGACCCTACAGCCGCCTTTGTGGACAGCCTGAAACGCGCAGCCCGGGAAATTGAGGCGTACCGCAACCCCCCACCCCCGCCCACACCCGTGCCCTCGGTGGTCAACAATAACAACTTCGACTTCTCCGCTATCGCCAACGCACTGCTGTGGATATTCGGCGTGCTGGCGCTCATGGCGGCGCTGGCCTTCATAGGCCCTGCGGCCATGCGGCGGTACCGCAAGGGACAAGAGGCGGCGGAGCGGTTGCGTCTCCTGAGCGAGCAACTCTCCCAAGCGCGCGATACGGCTGCCGGCATGATCACCAGCCTCGACTTCCCGGCGGACCCCAGCGAGCAGATACAGTATCGATTCCTGGCGCTGGCCCTCGCCCAGGAAAGGCCCAAACAGCTTGCCGACCTGACTGCCGAGTACGGGGCCGTCCACACCAGGCTGGCCGAGGCCCTCTCCCGCTTCGACGAGGTGAGCAGCAAACAGCACACCACCGAGCTGGAGCTAACCGCCGCCGTAGCCGAGTACCAATGGGTGCAAGGGCGGGTCAAGGAGGCGCAGGACTTCCTCCAACGTCTTAGCGAGTTGGGCAAGAGCGTGGAAGGGGAGGTGCAGTCGGCTCCGGGGGAGGTTGACGCGGCAAAAAAAGCGGTGGCCGCAGTCAGTGACGCGACGGCGCGCCTGGCTGCGGCTGCCCCCGACCTACAACTCCCATCCGCCGGCGAACTCGGCGCAACCACCGCAGAGCAGGTACACCGGGCGGAACAGGCGCTGGCCGCCAGGCCGCCCATGCCCCTGCGCGCCTACGAGGAGGCAAGAGGGGCACAGAACCAAGCCGGCCTACAGCTTGCCGACCTCAAGCGGCTTGAGCAGGCATACGCCGAACTTGTTCGCCGGCGAAGCACGCTGACCGACGCCCGGCGACAGGGCTTCTCGCTTACACGCGTAGACGTGGCTTTCGCCGGTGCCCTGTCTGCGCTTTCAGGGGCAGCGGGCAGTTGGACGGCTGATGACGCACAGGCAAAAGAGGCGGCAATGCTGAGGGCTGAGGCCGCCATCCAACGGGCCGGAGATGCCATAGGCCACACTACCGCCCTCCACGCCGACAACGCAAAGGCGCTCGATAAGCTGAAGGCCGCAGGGGAGGACCTGAAACGGTACATACAGGAGGGCGCGCGGGCGTTCGATGAGGTGGACGAGTACGCGCCCGACACCTGGCAGGACATCCGGGGCAACGGCACCGAAGCCCAGGGGCGCGCAGACCGGGCGTTTGCTCTCTGGGAGCAGGCAACGCAGCTGAACAGCGTCTCGCCGGGAGCCGAGCAGGACTTCGAGGGGGCAGCCGCCCTCATTGAGCAGGCGAACTCCCTCATCGAGGAGGGGCGCGCTCTCATCACGGCGATCCTTGAGCGCCTGCAAAACCTCCAGAGGAGCCGGAGCACGGCGCGCGACGAGATAGCCGCCGCCGACAAGAGCATAGCCCAGGGGCGCGCCTTTATACAGAGGTACGATCCCGACATCACGCCCAACCCCGCCGACATGCTTGAGGCCGCCGCCCGCCAACTTGAGCAGGCTAAGGTCGAGATAGCCCAGCCCAAGCCCGATTGGATCAAGGTGGTGCAATTGGCTCGCGGGGCCAATAATACCGCAGACAAGGCCCTCGCCGACGCCCGCAGCCAAGAAGAGGCTATGGAGGCGCTCAGGCTCAAGTTGCAGACTGCCCGGCAGCAGGCTGAAGCCGGCGTCAGCCGCGCCCTCAACTTCGTCTCGGTGCATGAGGGCGATGTAGACCGCACCGCTCAGGGCATGTCGTCTGAGGCACAGGCTACGCTGGCCGCCGCGCAGGAGGTGGAGACGAGGCTCCAGACCGGAGGCGCCGAGGACATAGAGCGGGCCAGGCTGCTCGACACGGCGACCGCCGCCTATGCCGCCGCCCGGCAAAAAGCCGACGGCGCATACGAGCAGGCGTTCAAGCAGTTCCAGGAGATAGACTCCCTGCGCCGCGACACGGCGGGCGTGTTGCAAAAGGCCGGCAACGCCGTCAATCAGGCGGCAGCCTACATCCGCAGCAACGCAGATGTGCTTGACGGCGGACCGGAAAGGATGCTGCGGGAAGCCGTAGCCCTACTACCCGGACGGCAGGACGGAGCGGACGCAGCCACGCTGCGAGCCATGCAGGGGGCGGCGATGAAGGCCCGCACCAGGGCCGAAAGCGCTATGAAAGAAGCCTCCTCACAGGTGCAAAATTACAACGAGCAGGCGCGCGCCAGGGAGGAGGCAAACATCGGCGGTCTGCTTGGTATGTTCATCGGCTCCGCAGGCGACAGCGCCGCCGGCAGCAGCGGAGGCTGGTGGGGTTCGGGCGGGGGAAGCTCGTCCGGCGGCGGCCATTCCTGGGGAGGGGGCGGCCACTCAAGCGGCAGTTGGGGAGGCGGAGGGCACTCAAGCGGCTCGTTCGGCGGGGGCGGTTCGTCCAAAGGCAGTTGGGGCAGTGGCGGTTCTTCGAGCGGGGGCTG
>JBBSIX010000048.1:0-14779 GCA_038231875.1 Chloroflexia bacterium
GGCTCCTTTCTCCAGTATTGGCAAGAGCATGGCGGCCTCTCTCAGTTCGGCTACCCCATAACGGAGGAGTTCACCGAACCGCTTGGCCCCAACAGCGCACCCATCATGGTGCAGTACTTCCAGCGCAACCGCTTCGAGCACCACCCCGAAAACCAACCTCCTAACGAGGTGTTATTGGGCACGTTGGGCCAACAGTTCTTGCCCGCCGATGCTCCCTCTGCTAAGGCTACTTCTTTGCCCGCGCCGGCCGTCTACTTCCCGGAGACGGGGCACAACTTATCGGGAGAGTTCAAGGCATACTGGGAAACGCACGGTGGATTGGCGATACACGGCTATCCCGTTACTGAGCCTTTCGAGGAGAGGTCGGAGTTGGACGGAAGAGAGTACAAGGTGCAGTACTTTGAGAGGTCTCGCATGGAGTTGCACCCGGAGAACAGGGGCACGGAGTACGAGGTGCTGCTGGGGCAGTTGGGGAGGCAGTTGGCAGGGGCGAAGGGCTACTTCAGTGGAGCTTATCCCCGCTATGGGCACGCTGCGGACTTTTCCTGGGTGTCGGGAGTGGTAGTTATTCGACTCTCCGGCGCGCATCCTCTTCCAAATGCAGGTTGCTTTGTTATTCAATACGACGAGAATGACAAGGAGGCGAAACTGCAACTCGTAGGCTATCCGTTTGGTTATGAGTACAACAGCACGTTCACTGTCTTTGGCCGATTATTACGGCATGATGAAGATTACCGTAGGTGCGACTCTTATCCTAATGCAGATGGTTATGGATATAAGAAAATCCAACTGAACCCCACTCCATAAGTAGGGCAAGCGCGTCTAGATTGCCGGTATTGCATCGTCAAAAGTGGCCGGTAGGCTAAATTAAGTTGCCCCCTATGCCCCGATTTTTACAGGTGCGGGTTTGCGGCAAGCTCCTTAAGGGCGGCGATAAGCAGGTTGGTATCTTCGGGACGGCCCACGCCGATGCGGAGGTGGTTGGAGAGCCAACGGTCTGATATGCTCTTGACGAGGATACCATTCTCTTGAAGGTGGCGCTGCACGATGTGGGCCTCCCCTCGCGTCATGCGGCAGAGGAGGAAGGGAGCAGCCGAGGCATACGGCTGCAAGAGGTTGAGCTTGCGTAGCCGGCGGTACATACGCCCGCGTTCCAGCCTCATGCGCCGCACGCGCTGCTTGAGGGCTTCGCTGTCGTCCAGAGATGCGATGGCGGCGAGTTGGGCGGCGTGGTTCAGGCCGCCGGGCGGGGTGAGCCTTTGCATCCTTGCCGCCGCCCGCGCCGAGCACAGAGCGTAGCCGACGGGGAGACCGTGCAGGCCGGCCCAGGCCGAGAAGGAGCGCAGCACCACCAGATTGTCGAACTCGGCCACCAGGGGCGCGGCGGTGCGGTCGGTGAACTCAAAGTAGCTCTCATCTACTAACACCCACACGCCCATTTGCAGCAAGCGCACAATCGCGGTGGGTGGGGTGACGTTGCCGGTAGGGTTGTTGGGCGAGGAGAGCGCCACCATTTTGATGTTGCGCTGGCGGCGCATGGTGGTGACGATGGCGTCCGTGTCAATATCGAACTGCTCGTTGCGGGGTACATGCACCAGCGTCACGCGGGCGCGGGAAGCTCCCAGGTTGTGCTGAGGCAGGGAAGGCGGGCAGACGATCACCCCGTCCCCGGCGTCCAGGAAGGCGTGCAGCATACGCTCCGTAAGCTCCACCGTGCCCGCCCCCGCCACGATCCGCTCAGGCGCGAAACCTGTGTAGAGGCTCAGGGCGGCGCGCAGTTCCGAGCACATTGGGTCGGCGGGCAGGTAGTACCGGTCGGACGCGCTCAACTTCTCAGAGACAAGCAGCGAGCAGCCGTATGGGTTCTCGTCGCTGTGCAGGCGTATGTACTGGCGCCTGGCATCGGGGCCTGGCTGGGGGGCGTGGGGGGCTACCTTGCCCGCTTTCTTCTGTGTGCCCGGCAGTTTTGGCTGTTCTTCGCTCATATGGCCTCATTCCATGGTCTGTGCTTGAGCCGTTCTTGAGCCGTTATGGTAAGATAGATATGGCTGCCCATGTGAGCACACGTTGAGCACACATGGAGCAGACCCCCCAATTATACCACTTATGCCACCACGAAGCGCCACGAAGCGCCACGTATCCTCATGAGAGCAGCATAACAGCATGAACCAACTTACCTCCCAGCCTTCTTCAGGGCTGACCAGCCACAATGTAGAGCTATACACCGCTCGTCTTTACGTGCAAGGGGTTATCACAGGCCCCTTCAAGCGTGTCAGCGACCTGATAAACCGGCGCGACACCGCTTTCTTCAGCTTGTCGGACGCCGCTATGACTACACATGCCCAGAGCACACCGCCCAGTAAGATAGCCACTCCCGTTCATGTGGCGCGCAACCACATCCACTTTGCCGCTACCGTGCCCCAGCAATCCCCACAGGGCCAGGGCCCTGGCCGCGAGTACCATGTACAAAAGACGGCGTACTCGTGCTATGCTTTCACCGACACCTTTGTCATCCAGGCACAGTGCCACTTACTGACGGGTACCACGCCGGCTAACTTGCTCGCCACCCCCGATCCGTTTATCTCCATGACGGCGGCTACTATCTATCTGATTGCTCGCCCCCAAACTTCCTGGCAACGCGATCTGGTAGTGGTGAACAAAGAGCAGTTGGAGGCTATGTACTTAGTCGAGGGCTGACGCAGGTTTTCCTGTTACGCCCTCAACTTTGCCCCCAGTTCCCTCTCCACTGCGCCTTCGATGCGGCGGCGCAGGCGGGCCACGTCATCCTCGGTGAGGGGCTTGTCAGGTGCGCTGAAGGTCATAGCGAAGGCCATACTCTTGTGCCCTTCTGGGATAGGTTGGCCTGTGTAGACGTCGAACAAGGTAACATCCGCGACACTGGGGCCGCCGGCTCTTTGAATGGCCTCAGCGAGTCGCCTGGCTGGGGTGTCTGCCTGCACCAGGAAGGCCATGTCCTGCCGCACCGGTATGTAGGGGCTGATCTGCCTGTACAAGTTCTGCTGCGGCATCGCTCCCAAGAGCGCGGCCACATCCAGGTCCCAGGCAGCCACGCGCTCCGCCGGTACTTCCCACTCGGCGACCAACGCGGGATGCAGTTCGCCCACCACGCCAATATCCACCCCGCCTGCCCGCAGCATCGCCGCACGTCCGGGGTGGAACAAAGGCGCATCTAACGCAACCCACTCGGGGTTCGCAATGTGCAGTTGCCGCAGCATATCCTCCACTACCCCCTTTGCATCGAAGAAGTCCAGACTGCCGGCTTCGTTGTGGTACAGCGCCTTCTCGTATCGCGGTCCGGCCATGAGCGCCGTCAGGCGGCTCGGCTCCAACGGCAGGCGTTCCTCGCCGGGGGCAGGCTCCCACCTTTGCAGACGCGGGTAGCGTGTGCGTTCCTGTTGCATGGCCTGCACGCGCTCTTCTACTTCCCCTTCGTTGGGCGTCAGGTACACTTTGCCAAGCTCGAAGATGCGTATTGGGCTGCCGGGCAAGTAGCGCAGGTTCATCCTCAGAGTGTCGAGCATGTTCGGCAGCAGGGTCGCACGCATCACATCTTGCTTGCTGCTGGTCGGGTTAATGATGGTAACGAGTGGGCGGGAGGCGCCCAAGCGATACTGGGGAGCGTTGCCTGCCTTCTCTGCCGCGTCGCCTTCAGCCAACTGCCCCTCAAGCCGGGCCAACTTGCGGAGCGCCGCGCTGTCGGCCACCGAGTAGGTGAGCACCTCGTCCATGCCCGCCGCCACCATGATGTCGCGCAGCCTCTCGGCGGCTTCGCGGGTGTGGTTCCGCTCCTGCGGGGGCAAGCCGCCGGTGAGCAGCGTTTCCGGGATAGTATCGTAGCCGATCATACGGGCCACTTCCTCCACGATGTCGCATGCCAGGGTAACATCATTACGATACAGGGGCACGTCAATCAGCATAGTGGTATCCTGGCCCACAGCATCGGCGTTAGGCGGTAGTTCTACGCCGAAACCGAGCCGCTCCAGCAGCGCGGCTATTTCCGAGGGCGCGACCCTTATGCCAAGCAAACGCTCCACCTCGGAGGTGTAGAAGTGGATACGCAGCGGCGTAACCGGGCGCGGGTACTCGTCGGCGTAGCCCTGAGCGATAGTGCCGCCGGCGTGGAGGCGCATCAGTTCGGCGGCGCGTTTCATCGCGGGAACCGTGAGGGTAGGGTCAACCCACCTCTCGAACCTGTAGGAGGCTTCGGAGGGCAGCTTGAGCAGGCGTGCGGTGCGGCGCACGCTGAGGGGATTGAAGTGGGCCGACTCCAGCAGCACGTTGGCTTCCCCAGCCAACCCGATCTCGCTGTTTTCGCCGCCCATCACACCCGCTATGGCGACCGGCTTCTCTACATCACAGATGGCGAGCATCTTATGGTCAAGCTTGCGCTCCACATGGTCCAGCGTGACGATACGCTCGCCTGGGTGCGCGCGGCGCACCACGATCTTGCGCCCCTCTACTGCGTCATAGTCGAAGGCGTGGAGGGGCTGGCCCATTTCGAGCATCACATAGTTGGTGATGTCCACGATATTGTTGACGGGGCGCATTCCTGCGAGGGTAATACGGCGCTGCATCCAGGCGGGCGACGGCCCCAGCTGCACTCCCGTTATCACTGCCCCTGAGTAGCGGGCGCACAGGTCGGGATCGTCAATCTCCACCTGCAAGAGTTCTTCAGCAGGTGGTCCCTCTGCCCGGCATGCCTCGGATGGAGGGCGCACCTCGCCTCCACACAGGGCGGCTATCTCGCGGGCCAGGCCGAGCATCGAGAGGATGCGCCCGTTGTTGGGCGTTACTTCTATCTCCAGCACGGTATCGCCCAGTGCCTCCTGCGCCGTGAGGCCAACCGGCGTCGAGGGGTCGAGTGCAATAATGCCTTCGTGCTCCTCCGACAGGCCAAGCTCGGCCTCGGACATCACCATCCCCTCGGTTTGGATGCCTCGTATCTTGGCGGGTTTAAGTGTGGACCACCTGGGGGGCGAAACGTGCTGGTCCAGGTAGCGGCAGCCGGTCAGCCCCAGCACCACCTTTTGCCCCGCCTCGATATTGGGCGCGCCGGTGACGACCGTTATATCTTTGGCATGACCGTAGCGCACAGTCGCCAGGTTCAGCCGGTCTGCGTTGGGGTGGCGCTCCAGACTGACCACCTCGCCGGTGTAGATATTCTCCCACTCGGCCCCGATCCTCACAACGTGCTCCACCTCGATGCCTGCCAGGGTGAGGCGGCGGGCCAGTTCGTCAACCGGGATACTGATGTCCACATATTCCCTCAGCCATGAGAGGGGGGCTTTTATCGGCATTACTTTCCTCCTAGAACTGCCTCAAGAACCGCAGATCGTTGCTGTAGAACAGCCTCAAGTCGTCAATAGCGTGCCGCAGCATAGCAATGCGCTCGAAGCCCATCCCGAAGGCGAAGCCGCTGTAATCTTCGGGGTCCACGCCGCCGTTGATAAGCACCTGCGGGTGGATCATGCCGGCGCCCATAATCTCCAGCCAGCCTGTGTATTTGCAGGCCCGACAGCCTTTCCCGCCGCACACAATGCAGTCTATCGCCAGGTCCACCCCCGGCTCTACATAGGGGAAGTAGTCGCACCGGAAGCGGACCTTGCGCTCACTGCCGAAGATGGCGCGGGCGAAGGCGGCCAGCGTACCCTTCAAGTCGGCCAACGTGACGTGCCTGTCAATCGCCATCCCCTCCATCTGGGTGAAATAGGCTTCGTGGGTAGCATCGGTGGCCTCGGACCTAAAGGTCCTGCCTGGGATAACCAAGCGCACGGGCGGGGCTATGCGGCGCATGAAGCGTATCTGGCCGGGCGAGGTATGGGTACGTAGGACCACCGGTGGCAGTTCGTCCACGTCGCCATGCTCACGCAGGCCGAGCAGCCGGTCGTCCACGTAGAAGGTATCTTGCATAGAGCGGGCGGGGTGCTCAGGCGGGATGTTGAGCAGCTCGAAGTTGTACAGGTCAAGCTCCACGTCCGGCCCCTCGTATATCTGAAAGCCCATCTTTTCAAAGGCGTGGAGCACATCGCGGGCGGTTTGAGCGATGATGTGATGGTGGCCTTCAGCAACCGGACGGCCCGGCAGCGTAATGTCCACCGCCTCGGCAGCCAGGCGGCTCCGGAGTGCGCCCTGCCCGATGCGCTGCTCCGCCTCAAGGTATGCCTGCTCAAGCTCCATTTTGGCGGCATTGATGGTTTGCCCCGCCGCAGCCCGCTCCTCCGTCGGCAGCACACCCACGCCCCTGAACAGGCCCGTGAGCATGCCCTTTTTGCCCAGATACTGTCTGTTCCACTCCTCCAGCGCCTCGCCGCTGCCGGCGCCGGCCAGTGATGCAAGCGCCTCCTGCCTGGCTTGCTCTATCTGCCTCTGTAAAGTTGATGTATCCATTGAACACTCCGGTGTCACGTAAAATCGAAAGTAGCCGTGCATAACGCAAAAAACCGCGCTTCTCGCCAGGGACGAGGCGCGGCCACGTGGTACCACCCTGATTTCGACTCGCACACATGCTGCAAGCCGCTCTATGCTCGATAACGGTGAGCGTCCGAGGCGAACTACTTTGTCGCTGGTGAGCCGCCGTTGCCCCACAAGTGGTAGGAAGGGCGACCCCAGCCGATTTTCACCCGCCGGCTCAGGAGTGAACTTCGGTCCGGGTTTCAGGGGCAGGCTCTCAGTCTTTGGCCTTGCCCTCCCTGTTCTGCTTCGCCGGGCTTACTCTCTCCGTCATTGCCTTTGTTGGTTTGCGATTGTTGGTATTATTAGTACCCGAAGTCGGAGGTGTTGTCAAGCTAGTTTGTGACCTTTTGGGGGCCGGTTGCGTATGTAATGGTGCGAGATGCCACGAGACGACAATGTGTGGCCGGCAAAGCAAACAAGTTTCCCCTGGTTCCGCTACAGGGGGAAGAATGAGATGGAGGAAAAGGATGAACGGCACGAGCCGACTTTACAGGAACAAGGGCGACAGAATGCTCGGCGGTGTGGCCGCCGGGCTTGGCAACTACTTCAAAATTGATGCGAACATTGTCCGGCTGATTTTTGTGGCGCTGGCGTTTGTAACGAGCGGCGGTTTCGCCCTTGTTTACATGGCGCTGTGGCTGCTTATCCCGACGGCCGGCAGCACCGCAGGCGACTTTACCGGCGTCGTACAGGAGAACCTCAACGACATGGGGGCGCAGTTCGGCGGCTTCGTGGGCGGTTCGCCCCGCAACGGCGGAGCAGCCGAGGTGAACGGCGGCCAGGGGCAACTGCCCCAGGCGTCTGCTTCCACCCCCGCTTCCGCTTCGACCCCAGCTACGGCCATGCCCCGTCAGGGTAGCGGCGCGGTTGCTCTTATCGTCATAGGCGTAGTATTCCTGATGATCAACACCGGCTTCTTCCGTGCTGTGCATCTCGGCATCTGGTGGCCTTTGGTGCTGATCGGCCTGGGCTTCATGATGATCTCGCGCCGCGCGTAGGCCTCGCATAGGCCGTGCCTAGTAGGTGGGGGGAACCTCACTTGTGTATGTCTATCCCCAACAGTATGCCGGCAAAGCGCGAAACTTTGCCGGCATGTAGACCTATCTTGTGGTAGAAGCTGGGGTTGAACCTCAAGAGATATGCAGGAGGAAGCTATGGACCACAACCGAGGCGAGGCCGGCGTTCAGGCGCGTGGGGCCGAAACAGGGCCTCTCCCGCAGCTAGATGCGCCGCCTGCCGGCCAACCAACGACTTATGTGCCGCCTGAAGTACGCCCCGAAGTGCGACCCGATGGGCAACCGGGTACGAGCTACACCGGCTACTCCGGCCCAGGAGCCGGCATGCCGCCACCACCGTCCCAGTGGGTGCATAACGACCGTCGTGCTCGTGCTCATGCAGGGCATGGCCGCATGCCGGTGTTCGGGCCGGTGTTACTGATAGCGGCGGGCACGATTTTCCTGCTTAACAACCTGGGTGTGCTGCCCTGGAGCGTCTGGGGAGCGCTCGGTAAGCTCTGGCCCCTCATCTTGATCGCGATTGGCATAGACTTGATCGTGGGCCGCCGCAACCCGCTTCTTTCGGGCCTTATTTTATTGGCTGTGCTAGCGGCCGGCGTGGGATTTCTGTACGCCAACGGCAGCTTTGACGAAAGCATCGGCACGGCGGCGAGCGCTCTCCTCGATCTGCCCTTGGGTAGTACAACGAGCGCAGAGGTGCGCCTGGAACTGGGCACAGGGGCGCTGACGGTCGGCAGCCTGGGTGCGGGCGCTGATAAGCTGGCCCAGGGCACGCTACAGTACTACAGCGGCCAGGACACGCCCAGCCGGGACGTCAGCCTCGGCGAGCGCTCCTCCCTTGTCGTCAAGCAGAGCAAGAGCTTCGACTTCTTCAACTTTCATAGCGGCTCCGCCCCTCGTTGGGACGTTAACCTCAACCGCACCGTACCCCTCGACCTGACGGTGGATAGCGGCACCGGCAGCGTTACTCTCAACCTGGAGAACCTACGGCTCACGAGCCTGATGCTGGACGCCGGCACCGGCAACGCAGCTATCAACTTGCCCACGACCTTCCAAGGCGGTAATGTCCCCGTGAATATAAACGGGGGCACAGGCAACCTCAAGCTGACCGTCCCCGCCGGTGTGGAGGCCCGCATCAGCGTGGATCACGGCATCGGTGATGTGCAGGTAGACAAGAGCCGATTCCGCCCGCAGGGTGAAGACATCTATGTCAGCGATGGTTACAACACAGCCGCCGGCAAAGTTGACATAAAGATAGATCACGGTGTGGGAAATGTAGTCGTCAAGTAGCGGGCTACTGTAAAGGAGCAACAGGTAGCCGGCGTAAATGTTCAGAGACGCTAAACGCCATACGCAAAGGACGACGCAAAGATTTTTAGGGGTCCACATCACATGGCAACATCTTCGCCATAGCCGCAACCAGGGCCGCATATATCACCACATGCCTTAGAAGGCCCATCAGTTGGCGCTTGTGTTATAATTGCCGCATGACGCCTGAACAAGCTGTTCAATCGGCACTGGACGAGGCAAAAAGGGCTGGGGCGGACTATGCCGAGGCGCGCTCCGAAAGCGTGTTTACCGAGCGCGTGGAGACCCGCAACGGTTCGGTGGAGAGGCTGACCTCGGACCTCGATAGCGGCTGGGGCATCCATGTGATGTCCCATAACGGCTGGGGGTTTGCTTCCACCTCGTCTTCTCAGCCCCGTGATGTAAGAGCCGTTGTCGAGACTGCCCTGGCTGCCGCCCACGCCGCCGGCAGCCTCCGCACCTCCCGCTCCGACCTCTCCCTGATGTCCAGCGAACGCGGCGAGTACTCCACTCCCCCATGCAAAGACCCCTTCTCCGTGCCGCAGGCCGAGCGAGTAGGTCTCTTCCAGGAGGTGTCGCACCGCATCCTCTCGGCTGGTGAGCGGGTACAGGTAGCCACCGCTAGCTTGCTGTGCCGCCGTGCCGAAAAGCGGTACGCCAACACAACCGGCGCGCATCTGCTCCAAAATATCACCTATGTAGGAGCCTGGCTTGGAGCGGTGGCTACACACGAGGGCTACTCCTACCAGCGCTCGTTCGGCGATATGAGCCAGGCAGGTTGGGAGTTCATCGCAGAGATGGACCTGCCGGAGCAGGGCGAACGGGTTGGGCGGGAAGCCGGCGAGTTGGTGGTTGCGCCCTGGGCGCCCTCCGGGTCGCAGACCGTTGTGCTGTCGTCCGACTTCGTGGCGCTGCTGATTCACGAATCGTGCGGCCACCCGACCGAGCTTGACCGGGCGCTTGGCTGGGAAGCCGCCTTCGCGGGCACCTCGTTCCTCATGCCCGACATGCTGGGCACTTTTCAGTATGGCTCTCCACTCGTCAACATGACCGCAGACTCGCTCTTACCCGGCGGCCTGGGCACTTTCGGCTGGGACGAGGAGGGCACGCCCGCGCAGCGCACCCCCATCGTGCGCGACGGCATCTTCGCCGGTTACTTGACTTCACGCGAGAGCGCACAGGCGCTGGGCCAACGTTCCAACGGCTGTGGCCGGGCTACCTCATGGGGGCGCATCCCTATTGTGCGGATGGTGAACCTGTCCCTTGAGCCGGGAGTTGGTTCGCTCGACGATCTGGTGGGGCAGGTAGACAACGGTCTCTACTTAGAGACGCCCTCATCGTGGAGCCTGGACGACAAGCGGATGAACTTCCACTTCTCGGCTGAACTGTGCCGCGAGATAAAGGGCGGCAAACTGGGCGAGTTGCGTAAGGGGGCCTCTTTTCAGGGTTGCACACCCCCGTTTTGGAACTCGGTGCGCGGCATAGCAGGGCCGAAGGAGTGGCATCTGTGGGGCCTGCCCCACTGCGCTAAGGGCGAGCCTCTACAGCTTTGCCCGGTATCGCACGGCGCATCGCCTATCCTGGTTGACGGCTTGCAGATGAGTTCACGTGAGTAAGAGGTGCATACGGCATGGTAAATAGCACGCCGGCAGAGGGGTTGCTTGGAGAGGAGAGGGCCTTCTCTATCCTTGAGGATGCGCTGCGCGGCTCGCCTGCCGATGAGACCGAGCTTGTGCTCGTTTCGGACAGGACCGGCGTCACCCGCTATGCTAATTCGGAGATACACCAGAACGTGTGGCAGGCCAACACGAGGGTAGCAGTGCGGGTAGCGGTGGGGCGGAGCGCGGCGCGCGTCTTTACCAACTCTCTTGTGGTGGATGAGTTGCGGCGGGCGATAGAGGATGCGGTGCGGCTTGCCCGATTGCAGTCGCCTAACCCACACTTTCAGCCTCTGCCTTCCCCCGACCTGGGCTATCCGATGCCCGACAAGGTTCCACCTTCTTTCTTCAAGAACACCGCCGAACTTTCGCCCCAGGCGCGAGCCGAGGCGGTGGGCCGCATAATAGATGCCGCTCAAGCGCAAGGGTACAGGGCATTCGGCACGTACCGAGCCTCGGCTTCCGAACTGGTTGTAGCCGCCGGCACCGGCATCAGGTCGTATGCGCCCTACACAACGGCCTACCTCAAGGCCCTCATAGAGGGACCTGAAGGCACAGGCTTCAGCGATGCCTACAGCCGGGATGCCGGCGCTTTGGACGTAGACAAGACGGCAGCGCAGGCAGTGGCGAAGTGCCGGGCCAACCACAGCCGGACCGCGCTCGCTTCAGGCAGCTACGAGGCTATTTTCGAGCCGAACGCCGTAGCCGACATGGTGCGCTTTCCGACGATCTGGGGCATGGGCGCGCGCTATGTGCTGGACGGCCAGTCGTTTATGTCCGGCAAGTTGGGTGAGCGAGTGGCCGGGGAGGCGGTGAGCATCTGGGACGACCCGACCGACCCGCGTTGCCTGCCACTCTCAATAGACTACGAGGGCTTGCCGGCCAGGCGTGTTGACATAATCCGGGATGGTATAGCGCAAGGGCCTGTGTACGACTCGCAAACGGCCCGGGAAGTCGGCGTGAAGTCAACAGGCCACGCTTCCGACCCGTTCACGGACTTCCCCGGCGGCCCCTCGGCAGACCACATTGTGATGCCGGTAGGAACTGCAACGTTGGAAGATATGATAGCCAACATCGAGCGGGGGGTGTGGGTGACGCGCTTCCACTACACCCACTGCCCCGACCGCAAGCATGTGATCGCCACCGGCACCACCCGCGACGGCACTTTCCTCATCGAAGGCGGCTGGATAGTGGGCGCGCTCAAGAACCTGAGGTTGGAGATGGGCGTGCTCGATCTCTTATCGTCGTTGCAGGAGGCAGGCGAGGGAAAGCTGTGTCAGGATTGGTGGGCGGCCAACGGCATGGATACCACCAACTACTTCGTGCCCGCCATGCGCTTTGGGGAGTGCCGCTTCACCGGGGTAACTACTTTTTAGCCTCCTCCATGTAAGTCTTCAGACTTAGGGGTAGACCTATGAGCTGTCATGCAGGTCATGCATGACCTGTATACGTTTCCCGATCTTCGAGAGCAAGGAGAAAGGTATACTTGGCGAGACAAGGGCTGCATACCGTGCCGGCCTAAGCGTTACGCAGCATACCCCCCAGCCCCAGCCCGAACTCGATACGACGCGCTTCTTCGGCCTCCAGGATGCTCTGTAGGCTGCGGAGCGCGCGATACTGGAGGGCGCGTATAGCGCCTTCTTTCTTACCCAGCATCTGGGCGATTTCGGCGTTGTCGTACCCTTCGATGAACTTGAGAGCGATTACCTGGCGCTGCTCGGAGGTCAACTGTGCGATAGCTTCGGCAAGCTCGGCGGCGTCCAGCGAGAGGTTGAGTGCAGCTTCGGGATCCGATACAGGCTCGTCCGAAGTGGAGAGCACTTCATTGAGGGGGAGAGTTTCGCGGCGGGTGCGGTAGTGGTCCACCACAAGGTTGTGGGCGAGCTTGTACAGCCAGGAGGAGAAGGGGTAGCCGCACCATGTGTAGCGTCCAATGGCCTCCCACGCCTTTAGAAAGGTCTGCTCGCACAGGTCCTCAGCGTCGGAGGGATTGCCCACTTTGTAGTAGATATACTTGTAAATCTTATCTACATAGGCGCTGTAGAGTTGTGTGAAAGCTGCCGGGTCGTGCTGAGATGCACGTTGAGCCAGTTCGGCCTCGTTGGCTATCATTGCTATCGGTTCCTCCTACATACACGCCCATGTAATTATCGCCTTTTCGCAAGATTAGTGCCACAATTTGCCCACTACCCTTGCGTAGAGTTGTATCTGTAAGTATAATGCCCTGTAAGGACGCTTGATAAGCGGCCAATATATAGAAGGCGAGAGCAAGGAGGCTTCCCTATGGACCAAAACATGCACCTGCAAATGGTCCCCGATCATGCCATGAAGGTGTCCCCCACCTTGATTATGGTGAACCAGTTGCTTGCCCTTTCCTCTATGGAACTACAGCATGTTGTCTGCGTCGAACTGGAGGACAATCCTGCTCTCGAAAACCTGGAAAGCACTACTTGCACGTCGTGCGGGGCGGGCACCACAGGGCGATACTGCCCCGTCTGCATGCAGTCTGTAGTCCCCACCCCCGACCTCGGCTCCAACAGCAACAAAAGCGCAGACGACGATTACGACCCCGAAGATTTCCGTCGCCCTGGAACCCGCTCGGCAATTGCCGATGAGGACTTTGACCCTCTGACCCTGGTCGCCACCGAAAGCAGCATGACCGAGCAGCTATTGAGCGACCTGGCGGTGACGTTGCCCAGCGAGGATTTCCCTCTCGCCGAGTACCTGGTGGGCAATCTTGATGAACAGGGGTTCCTGGGCTGCAAGCTGGAGGCGGCGGCGCACTCTCTTGGGGTTCCTCTTGAGCGGTTGGAGCAGGTGTTGCATACGTTGCAGAGCATGGCTCCCTGTGGCGTGGGGGCGCGTGACCTGCGGGAATGTCTGTTGCTACAGCTTGAGGAGATTAAGGACAGGGGCTACCCGGAGCCAGCTCCCCACGTCGAGGAAATCATATCTTTTTACCTCACCGAATTGGGCGAACACAAGTTTACCATCATCGCCCAGGCCCTCAGCATCAGCTACAACAGTGTAGTGGAAGTACGAGATTTTATCAAGCGCAATATGGAGCCGCGTCCCTTGATGGAGCCGCCTCCCGGTCGCTCGTGGCGCTCGCCTTCGCCCACTCGCTTTGTTACGCCCGATGTGATTATTCATGCGCGCGACGGCAAGCTCGAGCCTGAAGTGGTGGAGAGCTACCGCTTCAGCCTACGGGTCAATCCCCTGTATCAGCGCCTTTCCGCCGACAGCCGGCGCAAGGCTGAGGAGTTGTCGGACGGCGAGCGCGACCACATACGGCGCTACGTCAATCGCTCCAAGCTGTTCATCTCGAATATCAATCAGCGCCGCGAAACGATACGCCGCATTACTATATGCTTGATAAACTTGCAAGAGGAGTTTATACGCTACGGCGTGCGCTACTTGAGGCCTCTTACGCGGGCGCAGGTGGCCCAGTACCTGGGTATCCACGAAAGCACTGTGAGCCGCGCTACCGCCTGCAAGTACCTGATGCTCCCCGACAAGCGTGTGATCCCCTTCAGCGACTTCTTTTCGGCATCGCTGTCGGCCAAAGATGTGATTAAAGAGCTAATCACCACCGAAGGCCGGCCCATGACGGACAAGGAGATAGTGAACCGCCTGCGCGAGCAGGGCATCAGGGTGGCAAGGCGCACGGTGACCAAGTACAGGAACCAGCTGGGGATCATGCCTAGTACGTTCCGGTAAGGCAATCCAGCTGACGCAGCTTCTTCAACAACACGGTGGACGCGCTGAACACTGAGCCTGATGCGAAGTACATGGACTTCGATGCGGCCTTGCGTCGTGCCTTAGCTGTTGGACGGCCTTTTGGCGATGCGGTGGAACCGGCTACGGTTGCCTGACAGCCCGGCAAAGCGGGTGAAGTGCGTACAAGTAGCGCTCTTTGCCTTGCAGCATGCGCCGGCACTACAAGGCTACAAGCGGCTGTCCGGTCCTGTGCCCCACTTACGATGTGGGTTGCGTCTGTGCGCTAAAGGGGCCTGGCGGCCTCCCTCACCTCGATAGAGACGATCTTGCCGTCGCGCAGGCGCACGATGCGGTCCATGTAGGAAGCCACCGTCATATCGTGCGTCACAAGCAATATGGTGAGGCCGCCCATCTGCAACTCGCGCAGTAGGCTCATCACTTCGGCTCCGGTGGCGCTGTCGAGGTTGCCGGTCGGCTCATCGGCCACCAGGATAGAGGGGCCGTTGGCGAGGGCGCGGGCGATAGCCACCCTTTGCTGCTCGCCGCCGGAAAGCTGAGAGGGACGGTGGCCGGTGCGCCCCCCCAGTCCCACCCTTTCGAGCA
>JBBSIX010000049.1:0-14449 GCA_038231875.1 Chloroflexia bacterium
AACGCCAGGTTCTCTCCGTCCGGGGTCTTCACCCGCACAGGCGAGCCGTCGGGGTCGGCGGGGTCGGAGAAGTAAGGAGTGTACAGGATCATGCGGGGAACTTGCCTGCCGGTGAGCCAGGGGAAGTTGCTAAGGTTGCCCCTTTGTACAAAAGCGTAGCGGCGATCACCATCCAACCCATACCACTCGATGTTAGCTTCCCGCAGTTCCTCTCCTCTCATTGATTTCACCGGATAGCGATAAATAGACCGGACTGTGCCGACAACCTTGCCTTGCTCCATAGCCAAACCTCAACTTTCCTGCGCGGCCACCCTGCTCAGGTCGGCCTCTGTAACATTGTAACCGGGCCAGCTTTTGCCCAGTAGACGGCACAGCACATAGTGGGCGTCCTTGTGGATGCGAGCGTTGGCGCTCTGGCGGTACATGGCCGCGATGTCGGGGCGGTAGACGTGGCGGCCCAGCAGGTTCAGCGACATGACCGAGTAGCAATACCGGCCCAACTCTCCTTCGAGCCGCCACCACTCCCCCCAGTTTTGCCCCTTGAGGTTCTGTGAGTACCCCTCGTCCAGCAAGCGCATCGGCTCATGCAGGCGGGACGACTCGGCTATCTCATCAAGCCGGTGCATGAGTGTAGCGTCGTGCCTGCTGCCCGCGATTGTGGAGAAACGAGCCGAGCCTGCCACCTCCAGGATAGCCAGGAAGTTGCCCAGCCAGGCTTCCGGGCTGTTATCATCCATCAAGGCGAGGGGACTGGCCGGCACAGCCTCCTGTTCTTCCGGTTCCTCAACCCAGGAGTAGCTCGACGATTCTTCTGAGCCGCTCTGCCGGAAGCGTTTCGCCAGTTTGGATAAAGCCTGTTTCGGGATCCAACTCGACATCCAGTATCTCCTCGAAAAGCTCTTGCTTGCGATACAGCACGTCCAACACACGCTGTTCTATCGTATTCTGGGCGATCATGTTGATCACATTCACGGGGTTGGTCTGGCCGATGCGATGCGCCCTGCCGATACGCTGCTCCACCCGCGCGGGGTTCCAGGGCAGGTCCAGATTAATCACAAAGGAAGCAGCTTGCAAATTCAACCCCAGCCCGCCCGCATCGGTGGAGATAAACACCATCGTAGCGGGGTCGGCGCTGAACTGCTCGATTATCCTCTGGCGGGCGCGCATGCCGAGGCCTCCGTACAATCTTACCATGCCGATACCGAGCGGGACAAGAGCCTCCTGAGCGTAGCGGGTCATCCGCTCCCACTGCGAAAAGATCAGCATTTTGTGCCCTTCGGCGGCGATCTCCTCCACCAGGGCCGGTAGCTCCTTGAGCTTGCGCGAAGAAGCCACACGGGGGTCTACCAGTTGGGCGGCTGTGGCGCACTCGCGCAGGTGCGTCAGCAGGCTGAGGACCAGGGAACTGGTAGCCTGGTCCCATTCGGGCAGGCGCAGCAGATCGGCCATCTGCCGCTCCAATGGGCGGTAAACGCGCGCCTGATCCGCCTCCATCTCAAGCCAGAAGTCGTTGTCAATCCTCTCAGGCAAGTCGGGCAGCACATCGGCCTTGCGGCGGCGCAGCAGGATAGGGGCTATCGCCCGGCGCACCCCCTCTAAATCCTTATAGCCGATGATGCCGCCCCACTCGTCCTTGATGACATGCTGGGCGATAAATTGCCAGGGTGGGCCGAGCAGCCGGTCGTCGAGGAACTCCACGATGCTGTACAACTCCTCAAGGCGGTTCTCCAGGGGCGTGCCGGTGAGCACAAAGGCGTAGGGGCGAGGCAACTCCTTGAGCGCCTGGCTGGTCTTGGCGCGCCAGTTCTTGATACGTTGAGCCTCATCCAGTATGACAAGCTCGGCTCCAAGCCCTCTTATCTGCTCAAGGTCGCGCAGCACAAGCTCGTAGTTGACGACAGTGAAAGTTGCACCGGAGGCATACTGCTCCAACCGCTTTTTCTTGCTGCCGCTTATCACCACAAAGCTCTCGTCCGAGAACCGCTCGATCTCCCTGCCCCACTGCGGCTTCACCGAGGCTGGCGTAACCACCAGCACACGCTGTATGCCGTGCCATTCTTGCAGCAGTTTGGCGGCGGCGATGGCCTGCGGCGTCTTGCCGAGGCCCATATCGTCGGCCAGCAGCGCCCGCTCGGTAAAAGCCAAGAAGAGCGTGCCCACAGCCTGATACGGGTACAAGGGCAGCTTGAGCAGGTCGAGTCGCGCCTGTCCCGCCTCTACCCTCGCCAACAGTTCGCGGCGGCGGGCATCGCGCTCGGCATGGCTTTTCACCCGCTCGGCGTATTCGTAAACTTCCTCCTCCACCACAGCTTTTCCCCCGAACTCCTCCACCTCCTGCACGAAACGTCCCAGCCGCTTGAGAAATGCCTCCGGGTCGTCCTCCAGCAGAGCCAAATAGGGCAGCAGATAATGGTTGACCAGGCGCAGCAGACCGGAGTCGAGATTGTGGGTGTACACCGGCGCAGCCGTCCACAGGCCCTCGCCCACATAGCGCAAGGTGACATAGACGGTGAGGCGGTTGATCTCCAGCAGCGCAGGCCTGGCGGCCCGCAGTTGGCCTGAGTGCCGCCGGCGTATGTAGGCCAGCACCGCTTCGATATGCTTGCAGGTGCCAAGATTGTTCTGCTCATAATCTATGCACCCACAGCGGTTGACGTAGTGCTCAGGGTTGGGGTCTCTGATAAGCACGTCGTACTCGCGCCCGCTATCGCCCTTCACCTTGTACAGCCCCAGCACCTTGCTTTGCGGCTCACCCCCTATGGAGGGGGCTGCATGCTCGATGGTGAACGGCTCGCGTCGGGCGCGCTGCCGCCTGGCCTCTATTGCCCACTGGCGAGCGATCATTGTGCCGAGGCCACCGTAGTCGTACTCAGACGACGGCTCCGGCACGATGTCGGCGGCCTCTTCGCGGTCGGTGCGGCGGTGTCTGCCTGTCATACCTGTGGGCCTCTACGCGGGAGTTTGGCTGAACGCCCGGCGAACATCGGGCTGCAAGAGATAGACGAACACTGCGGCCCCTATGAGGATGCTTATCAGGGTCGCCCCGGTCAGAGGGCGTGTGTAGTTCACCAGCAAAGAGAGTATAGCGCCCCCACCGTAAAGCCATAGCGCCAGCTTCCTACCCCATGCGCGAAGCTGCCACAAGCCGACACCGACCACGATGCCGAACGGTATCTCGATCACGGCCAGGCAAGCGAGCAGGTTGCGAACGTCCTGTTCCTGTCGTACCTGTATCCCTCTTGCTAAACCGGAGAAATCAAGAGGGGAGGACTGGTCGCCCAATGCAGTCTGCTCGGCGGCAGGCAGTTCGGGCGTGATGGGGGGTGACAGCGTAACGTACAGCAACAGCAACATGGAGAAACCCACTCCAACAAAGTTGAGCGCGGCCAGCACCGTCACGCCTGTTGGCCTCACGCGCCGGCGGCGAGGCGGAAGCCGTCTCTCCTCTCCCCAGTCCAACGGCCTCGCCCGGCTGCCGCCATCTGGCGGGGTGGGATAGTTGTAGCTCGACATACGGGCCTCCTTTTCCGACGGTCACGGGCGGTCAGTGGCGGACAATACAGTCAAAGGCAAGTATATCACAATCTACTTTTCTCTCGCTCTCGAACGAGAGGACATCAAACACGAAGGCACGAAGGACGGATGGTTCTTATGCGTCTTTGCGTGTCACGTCCTCTTGTTGGGGAGGCAGCGAAAGCACAACTCGGCAAGCGCCCCACGCTAGGTTATAATAACACCACATGATTGTACAATTCCCAGGCCCCAGGCCCCAGGAGGCATCCAGTTTGGTAGAACCACGCTACAACTTGACCATATACAACACCCTCATCCGCGAAAAGGAACCGTTCGTGCCGATGCAGCCGGGCCAAGTGGGTCTGTACACCTGCGGGCCAACCGTCTATAACTACGCCCACATCGGCAATCTGCGTACCTACGTGTTCGAGGACGTGCTGCGGCGTGTGCTTGAGTACGATGGCTACCAGGTGAAGCACGTCATGAATATCACCGACGTTGGGCATCTCACGTCGGACGCCGACGAGGGCGAGGACAAGATGATAAAGGCGATGCGCCGAGAGGGCAAAACCCCCTGGGACATCGCAGGCTTCTACACCGATGCCTTCTTCCGCGACATCGAGCGGCTCAACATCCATCAGCCCACCGTCACCTGCAAAGCCACCGAGCACATCCCCGAAATGATCGAACTGGTGCAGTGCCTGTACGATAAGGGCCACGCCTACACCATACAAGACGGCGTATACTTCGACGTAGCCACCTTCCCTGACTACGGCAAGCTCTCCAGGCAGTCGCTCGACGACCTGGAGGCCGGAGCGCGCATCGAAGTAAACATCGCCAAGCGCCACGCCTCCGACTTCGCCCTCTGGAAACGAGCCGCCCCCAGCCATATCATGCGCTGGAACTCGCCCTGGGGCGACGGCTTCCCAGGTTGGCACGTCGAGTGCTCCGCAATGTCTATGCGCTATCTGGGTCAAACGTTCGATATACACTGCGGCGGCGTGGACCACATTCCGATCCACCACGAAAACGAGATCGCCCAATCCGAAGGCTGCACGGGCAAACAGTTCGTGCGCTACTGGATGCACGCCGAGTTCCTGCTTATCAACACAGGCAAAATGAGCAAGAGCCGAGGCCTGGCCCCCGCAGAGGACCCCGGGCTGACCGGCGAGGTGCGCGACATGGGAGAGGGTATCGCCCCGCTCAACCAGTCGGGCGGCTTCCTCACTCTGCAAGACGTGATAGACAACGGCTACGACCCGCTCGTGTATAGGTACTTCTGCTTCTCGGCCAAGTACCGCGCTCAACTCAACTACACCGAGGCGTCTATGCAGGCCGCCCAAAACGCCCTGACCAGCCTGTATGACTTCGTGTACCGCGCCGGCGTCCAAGCAGATACACAACCCGAAGCTGCCGGTGCGGGGGACATAGAGTGGCAGCAGCCTTACAAGGATCGCTTCGTCGGGGCGGTCAACGACGACCTGAATATGCCCGGCGCACTGGCCGCCGTTCACGAACTGATCACCGAGGCGAACCGCCGTGAGCAGCCCGCCGCCGTGCTGCCCACGCTGTACGACTGGGACCGGGTGCTCGGCCTGCGCCTCAAAGAGCGCGCCCAGGAGCGCATGTCGGAAACGCTTCCGCCGGAGCTACAGAGCCTGATAGACGAGCGGCAGGAGGCTCGCAAGGCCCGTGACTTCGCCCGCGCCGATGCCCTACGCGACCGGCTGCGCGAGGCCGGCATCGAGGTCGAGGATACGCCGGGGGGCGTGCGGTGGAAGAAGCTGTGAGTTGCAGGCTTGCCTTGAAAATGGAGCAGCTTAGAGCTAGAGGGCAAAGAGCGTGAGAGTGCTGCTCACCAACGACGATGGGGTGAACTCCGAGGGCCTGCTGGCCCTGCACACCGCCCTCTCGCCCCGCCACCAGGCGACGATAATCGCCCCCGACCGCAACTGGTCTATCACCGGGCACAACCGGACGATGGATAGGCCGATCAGGGTGAATCAGGTGACGCTGGCCGACGGCACGCTCGCCTACTCAAGCGACGGCTCGCCCGCAGACTGTGTGGCTCTGGCCGCCCTCGGCTTCCTACCCGAAGTGCCCGAACTGGTGGTCTCAGGCGTCAACAGCGGCTTCAACCTGGCCGACGATATTACCTATTCAGGCACGGTGGCCGCCGCGATGGAGGCGGTTATCTCCGGCATACCAGGGATCGCCGTGTCCACCGACACCCAGCCGCTATGGAGGACCGATGTGGCGGCGGCAGCCGTTGCGCGCCTAGTGCAGCAAGTAGAAGAGCGTGGCCTCGACAACAGCATCCTGCTCAATGTGAACGTGCCCAGCCTACCCCATGACGATATTGCCGGTGTGCGTATCACTCGCCTGGGCAAGCGTGTCTATCAAGACCGCCTGATCGAACGCATCGACCCACGCGGGCGCAAGTACTACTGGATGGGGGGCCTTGAAGTGACCAATCACCCGGAAGAAGGCTCCGATGTGGCCGCTATCGAGGCGGGCTTTGTCTCCATTACCCCTATCCATCTCGACCTGACCAACCACCGCTTGCTGGAGACCTTACGCTCCTGGGATTTGAGGTTCTAACGATGGCTGATAACGCAAGTAACCAAGCGGCTCGCTCGTTTGTGGCCGTCGAACTGCCTCAAGAGGTGACGGCTCTGCTTGGGGAGATACAGAGGCAGTTGGCCGGCAACCTGGGCGCCTCCTCAGAGGCGCTGCGGTTCACCCGACCCGAGGGAATACACCTCACCTTGCAGTTCCTCGGCGATGTGCCGATGCAGGGGATCGCGCAAGTGGAAGCGGCGCTACGGCAGGCGGCTGTGGGGCACGCGCCTTTCAGGCTCGAAGTGGGCGGCTTGGGGGCGTTCCCTCATGCGCGCCGCCCCCGCGTGGTGTGGGTGGGCCTGGCGGGAGACACCGAGGCAGCCCTGGCCCTCGCCGCCTCGGTTCGCGAACGGCTGGAACCGCTCGGCTTGCGGCCCGACAAGCCGTTCTCCCCGCATCTGACCCTCGCCCGCGTGCGCCGAGAGGCCGGGGCTGCCGACCTCGCCGTGCTATCCAGAGTGCTTTCGCTGACCGTCAGCCCGCTCTCCCACGAGGCAACGTTCGATGCCACATTCGAGGCAACGTTCGATGCCACATTCGAGGCAACGTTCGATGTAGCCGGCGTCAGCTTGATGAGGAGCTACCTACAGCCCGGCGGCTCGCGCTACGAGCAGCAGGCATATGCGGAGTTGCAAGGATAAGAGTTATGTCACACCGAACAAACGGGCAACCTGCCTCTCCGCGGCGCATGGCGTGTAACTTACTGTCGGCAGTTGCCCTGATCATGCTGCCGCTTGCCGCGCCCGCCGCTCCTGGGCTTGCCGCAGCCGCAGCCCCAACAGAAGGCTTTGCCGCTCCCCAGTTTCGCAGCATTTGGCAGCGCGACGATGGTCCAGTAGCGGCAGGCAAAGTTAGCCCCCCCTGGATGTGGGGGCCGGGGCCGTTTCACACCAACTATGAGCCTTACGAGGGCACGCCGGGCGCAAGCCACCTTGTGCAGTACTTCGATAAGGGCCGCCTGGAAATAAATGATCCGGAGGCCGACCCCCACTCCCCCTGGTTCGTGACCAGCGGTAGGCTCGTCAGCGAGATGGTGGCGGGCGAAGCGCAGGTGGGTGAGGGAGGCCGCGTGTACAAGATCGGCCCCGCCCGGCAGCCGGTTTCGGGCAGCTTCGGCGATGCCCAAGCTCCCACCTATGCCGCTTTTGCGGGCCTCACAGCCAGGGCAGCACAGGCGGAAGGCCAGGTAACAGACACGCAACTGGACGCTTCGGGCAAAATAGGACTTATGCAGTCCCCGCCCGCCAACCTCAAGCGAACGAAGTACGAAGCAGCCACCGGCCACAACTGGGCGGACGTTTTTTGGCTGTTCGCGAACGCCCCCGATCGCCCCGCCGGCTTTGACTGGTTATACACCCTGGGCTACCCTATCACCGAGCCGGTCTGGGTGCAGGCTCGCATCAACGGCAAAACACAGCCGGTCCTTGTACAACTGTTCGAGCGCCGCACACTCACCTATAATCCCGCGAATCCGACGGCGCTGCGTGTGGAGATGGGCAATGTGGGCCGGCACTACTACGATTGGCGATACGCAGACCTGCACACGGCGCAACTCGACACCAAGTACGATGTCCGCATCTCCGTCGCGCCCAAGCCTGAACGGATCACAACGGTGCAGGAGCGCATCGGCCTGCACAATAACACGGGCAATCCGATGCGCACGGTGGTGTTCCATGCCCCCTGGCATCACTGGGATGGAGTGTTCACCTTGCAGGCCGCTGTGGTGGGCGACCGGCAGGTGGATGCCGTCTGGCGCGAGGGGATCAACCTGGAAGTAACCCTGCCGCAAGCTGTCCCACCGGGCGGCGGGGTGGAGATCGCGATCGGCTTCGAGGTGCGCCCCCGACCCGTCGGCGGGCGCACCGGCTACGACCGCACCAACGACATCCTCAGCCTGGGCGACATGCTGCCGACTGTGGTGCCCTGGGAGAATGGAGGTTGGCAAGTCTATCCCTACTCCGAGTTGGGCGATCTTGGTTACTACCTCCACAGCGCCTACAAGGTGGTGATAGCTCCGTCGGGCAGCGAGAAGCTCATCGTGGGCGGCACGGGCGAACTGTCGGCCCACGATCCCGCCCGCTCCGTCTGGACATTCACCGCCGCCAACCTGCGGGATGTGGCCTATGTGGTGTCGCCCCGCTTCGTGGACCCCACCGCCGACAAAGATATGACGCGGCAGGTGGGTGATGTAAGGGTGCTTGCCTACTTCCTGCCGGAGCACCGCGAGCAAGCCGGGCAACAACTCGCGCTGGTCGCCCCCGCGCTCGACTGGCTGGGCAAGACTATCGGCCCCTATCCGTTCAAGCAGTACACGTTAGCCGAGATGGGCGTGCCGCTCGAGCGCACCGACAACTACGCCCAGGAGTACCCTATGGCCTACTTCATCCCCACCACCTGGCTGAAGCTTGGCGTTGCCCCAGGCTCGTGGACGTGGTTCACTCCGGTACACGAGGCCACCCACCAGTGGTTCTATTCAACCGTCGCCAACAATCAGCTTACCGACCCCTGGCTCGACGAGGCCCTCGCCACTCTCATAACAGCCGAATATGTGCGGGCCAACTTCCCCGCCCAGTACGCCCAGGTATACACCCAGATGACCTCTCAAGCCAACCTGGACCGCCCCGTCTCCTCAAGCGTGTACAGCGGCTTCGCAGACGAAAGCCAGTACGCCGCCACCATCTACGACACTGGCGCCCAGATGCTCAACAAGATACGCCTGGCGATGGGCAACAGCGATTTCTACAGCGGCCTACAGGATTACTACGCGCAGTACAAGTTCAAGAAGGCCACCCCCGCCGACCTGCGGGCAACGCTACAAAGGCACACGAAGGCAGACCTGGGGGCGATCTTCGGGGCGTACCTGTCGAGGTGAACGCTCGCGTGGGTGTTCCCTTATCGGCGAACAAGACGACGCTAAACGCGCAGGAGCCGGACAAGTTGACAAACCCCCCGGTCTAGGTTACATTCCGAGGGTGAAGTCCTTTCAGGCAGTGGCCGACAATGCGCGCAGCATGGTACAGTCGCCGCGCACCCGGCGCTGGTTGCAAGTGGGCGTGGTGGGGCTGGCGCTTATCTTTTTTGGGTTGGCCGCCCTCAAGCTCCTCCCCGAACTCGGCACTTACAGTTGGCAGGTGGACCCCCTCTACCTGCTGGCGGCTGCCGTCATCATGGTGGGGCGCGGGCCGGTGGGCGCGTATGGCTGGTGGCTGATCATGCGGCAGTTGGGCTATAAGCTCCCCTGGTGGCGCAGTGTGCGGATCGTCTACTACTCCAACATGGCCGGTTTCATCCCAGGCTCGATGTGGCACGCCGTCAGCCGCGTCTACCTCGCCGAACAAGAGGGCGTGCCCCGGCTGATTACCGTCATCAGCGTGGGCTTTGAGGTCGTCATGGTGCTGCTCGGTTCCCTGGTGGTCTCATCATTCAGTCTGCTCGCCTGGCACGATGCGCCCGTGTGGGTCGGCGTGGCGTTGCTCATGGGCATCATGGCCCTGCTGCTGCAACCCCAAACCCTGTTCAAAGGCATCAACCTGGCGCTGCTGAAACTAAAGCGCAAGCCGCTCGAAGTGCAACTGACCGCCCGTGACATGCTACGGCTGTTGCCCACATTTGTGCTCAACTGGGCGCTATACGGCACGCTCTCCTGGGCGCTGGTGGCCGCCCTCATGCCCGACCTGCCCCTGTCGCTCCTGCCTCTGCTGTCCGGCATCTTCACAGTAGCGTGGCAAGCCGGCTACCTCACGCCGATCCCCCAGGGTGTGGGCGTGCGTGAACTCTTTCTGGTCAGCCTGCTGACGGGCCTTGCGGGTATCCCGGCCCCGGTCGCCGCCGCCGCCGCGCTGCTGTCGCGGGTCTGGTCGCTGTTGGGTGTGGCGGTATGGGGCGCTATCTCCACCCGCCTGTAAGGGTTCTGCCGATGCGAGTGCTGCACGCCATCTACGACGACATAGGGAACCCCTGGGTTGGGGGCGGCGGAGCGCAGCGCACGCTGGAGTTGTACAGCCGCATGGTGTCCGGCGGGCATCGCATCCGGGTGGTGTGCGGCAGGTATCCCGGAGCGCCTCTACACGAGTCGCGCGGTGGAGTACAGTACAACAGGGTTGGCTATCCACATAGCTATCTTCTCAGCCGCCTCACCTACACCCTGGAAGCGGCCCGCTTGATAAAGCGTGGGGGCTATGATATAGTCATCGAAGATGTATCCCCCTTCTCGCCTGTGGGCGCACCGCTCTGGTCACGCGGCGTATCCAGTGTTGCCAGCGTGCAGAATGTATACGGACGGCACGCCAGCGCCAAGTATGGGCCGCTCGGCTGGGGGCCGAGGTTGGTAGAGGGGCCGTTGCTGTCGCTCTTTAAGAACTTCGTCGCCACGTCGCAGGCGGCAGGCGAGCAAATAGAATTGCTCAGGGGCCGGGAGGCCGTCGTTCGGGTGATAGGCTACAGCGCCAATCCGGTGTTTTTCAGCGTCGGGCAGGCCCCCGGAGGCCCCGACCACCTGAACCCTTACATCCTGTCTATCGGGCGCATTGACATTTACCAGAAGGGTCTGGACCGCCTGATGGAGGCATTCAATCAGGTAGCAGGGCGGCTGCCGGGGGTACGTCTCTTGATCGCCGGGGGCGGCTCGTCCGCCCAGATGTTCACCCTCGACTCGATGGTGGCCGCATCGCCGCACCGGCATCGCATCAAGTTCCTGGGGCGAGTGGACCATGTGAGGGCCGCCCAACTGATGAAGCATGCCTTGCTGGTGGCTATACCGTCCAGGTACGAAACCGGCCCAATCACGGCGTTGGAGGCAGGGGCGGTAGGCACGCCGATAGTGGGCACGGACATCGCGGGGCTGCGAAGCAACGCGCCGCCCTTCCCCCAGGGGCACGGCCTGCTGGTGCCGGAGGACGACCCCCAAGCCCTGGCCGACGCCCTTTGCCGGGTCGTCGAGGACCCACAGTTGCGGAGCGATATGGGAGTCGCCGGCCGCCGTTGGGCCGCGCAGTACACCTGGGACGCCCTGGCGCTTGAGCAGTTGGAGTTTTACAAGGAGATTGTAAGCAAACACGGAGCGCGTAATTCAGCCGGTCCAGTGGACCTTGCACAGAGACCATCGTGACGAGTATTACGCAGCACATTCCGGCTCTATTGATCACATGATCCTATTCATCACCCGCAAGCACCCCCCCTCGGTGGGCGGCATGCAAAGGTTGAGCCAGAGCCTCACAAAGGAGGTGGGGAGGCTCACCCCTACAAGAACGATCTACTGGGGCGGCTCGACCCTGTTCGTGCCGTTCTTTGTCGTGTACGCCTTCTTGTATGCGATCTTTACCGTGCCCAGGCACAACCAGGTAAAGCTGATACACCTGTCCGACGCTCTTTTGGCCCCGCTGGGACTGGCCTTGCGCGCACTGCTCAGGGTTCCGGTGGTGGTGACGGTGCATGGGCTGGACGTCACCTACTCCAACCGATTTTACCAGTGGCTCATACCGCTTTGCCTGCGCCGCATGGACAAGGTTATTTGCGTGAGCAGCTATACCCGCCACCAGTGTATCCGGCGCGGCGTGCCGCCCTCTCTGTGTGAAGTGATACCCAACGGCGTGAACATGCTTGAGTTCTCGGACCACTTTACGGCCCAGGCGATGCGAAACTTGCAAACAACGGCCGGCAGCCGCCTGCACGGGCGTAAGGTGATGCTCACCGTAGGCCGCCTGATCGAGCGCAAAGGTGTGGTGCATTTCCTGACGGAGATCATGCCCAGGATCGTGGCGCAGAGACAGGATGTGTGCTATCTGCTGGTGGGCGAAGGCCCGCAGCGCGAGTTGATCGAAACCCGTATCGCATCGCTGCACCTCGAAGACTACGTGGTGCTCATGGGCCGCGTGGACGAAGACACCCTGCGCGCCGCCTACCATTTGTCGGACCTGTTCGTCATGCCCAATATTCCGGTACAAAATGACATCGAGGGGTTCGGATTGGTGGCGTTGGAAGCCGCCGCCGCCGGGCGCTACGTGGTGGCCTCCCGCCTGGACGGTATCCCCGAAGCCATCGTGCCGGGCCAAAACGGAACTCTGCTCGACCCTCTGGACAGCGAGGCGTTCGCCGAGACTATCCTCGAACTGCTGGCCGACGACGAGAAGCGCAAGTTGCTGGGAGAGAAGGCCCGCCTGTTCGTAGAAAGCCACTATTCGTGGGATATCATCGCCCGCCGCTACCAGCAGATATTTACGCAAGTAGTTGAAACGTATCACGGGAGGCCGGGAGCACGCCAGGGAGAGCACACCAGCAAACGCCGGAAGGGAGAGAGACCCTAAAATGTTCTTGTGCGTCCACTGCGTATGGTGCTCAAAACGTCTCGTCGCCCAACGATGAGGCATATCGCCATCCTCGGCTGGTACGGCAGCGCGAACGCAGGGGACGAAGCGGTGCTGGAGTCGGTGCGCGGCTCCCTCAGGCGGCGCAACCACACCGATCTCGTTGTGCTGTCCACCAACCCACAAGAGACGGCTGCGGGCCACGCGGTGAAAAGTGTATCCCGCAGCCTCGCCGACCCGGCAGCCTGGCGAGCCGTCTGGAGTGCGAGCGCCCTGGTGCTGGGCGGGGGAGGGCTGATACAGGACAGTTCCAGCGTGTACAACCTCCCCTTGTATGCTTTCTACGTGGCGTTAGCGCGTCTGCGGGGTGTGCCTGTGGTGGGGTGGGGCCTGGGTGTGGGGCCGCTCTATACCAACCTGGGAAGGCTCCTTGCCCGCTTCATCTTCCGCACGTCGGCCTACTTCAGTGTGCGCGACACCGCGTCGAGGGCGGCGCTCAGGCAAGCGGGCATCAGCCCCTCCCGCGTCACGGTAAGTGCCGACCCGGCTTTCCTGACAGGCGAGGTCGTGCCGGCAGCCGAGTCGGTGGAGTCGGCAAGACAGCCGCGCATCGTGTTTTGCCTGCGCCACCGGCTGCACGACGCGCCTGGGCTGAACCTCCGCTATCTCCTGCCGGTAGGTATAAGGCATCGCCTGGGCCTGGAAACGGCCTCGGGAGCACAGGACGATCAACGGTTCATCGCATCCATGGCAAGAGGTGTGTACCTGTGCGTCGAGGAGTTCGGTGCAAGGGTAATATTGCTGCCGTTCTGGGCCGAGCGCGACGACCGGGTGCTGAGGGAGGTCGAGCAGCAAGCCCTCCGCATCGGAGTGCCGAGGGAGTCTATAGAGTGGGCCGACGTCCGGCACACGCCTTCCTCTCTGGCCGAGTACCTGTCGCGCGCCGACCTGCTGGTGGGCATGCGGCTGCACGCGCTAATCTTCGCGGCTGTCGCAGGCGTGCCGTGCCTGGCCCTCTCCTACGTGCCGAAGGTGCGTGCACTGATGAGGCTGCTGGACGCCCAGAGGTGGGTGGTGGAGGTCCATACCCGCGTGCCCTCCGAGGCGGAAATGGAGATGAAGCTCAGGCAGCTTTGGAAAGTGCGCCACGAAGAAAGCGGCAGGCTGCGAACGCAGGCTGCGAGGCTGCGGCGCGCTGCGGAAAAGGACGCCGAAGGTATCGCCTCCATGTTGCAGGGGTGATGTCGGGCACATTCTGTGCTAAGTAGATGGAGCAAGTACAGGGTTTTCTGGAGGCGCTTGATTTTATGTCAACTGAAGAAGAATTGGACCCGCAGCTATCTGTGGTGATCCCCGTCTACAACGAGAAGCACCGAGTGGGGCGCACGCTGCCCCGAATGCTCGATTATCTGCACACGCAAAGCTACTCCTACGAAGTTGTGGTGGTGGACGACGGTTCGTCGGACGGCACGCCGGACCTTGTGCGCCAACTATTGAGGGATGAGGCTTCGGCTAGACTGATCGAGGAGCGGCCCAACCGGGGCAAAGGCCATGCAGTGAAGGTTGGTATGCTGGCCGCCAAAGGTCGCTTTGTGCTCTTTTCGGATGCCGACCTTTCGACGCCGCCTAGCGAGTTCGACAAGTTTCGCCCGGCTCTGCAAGACGGCTACAGGGTGGTGATAGGCTCGCGCAAAATGGCGGGCGCCAACGTGGTGCGCCGCCAACCACTCTGGCGTGAGAGCCTCGGCAAGGTGTTTACCTGGCTCACCAACCGCCTCGCCACGCGCGATATCGCCGACGTGACATGCGGCTTCAAGTGCTTCACGCACGATGCAGCACAGGAGCTGTTCACCCTATCGGTCATTGACGATTGGAGCTTCGATGCCGAGGTGCTTTTCCTGGCGCAGAGGCTTGGCTACCGCATCAAAGAAGTGCCGGTGACATGGCACGACGAACCCGGCACGAAAGTACGCCTGCTGCGAGATGCTGCGCGGGCGATGCTGGGCCTGCTC
>JBBSIX010000050.1:0-14360 GCA_038231875.1 Chloroflexia bacterium
CATCGTATCCTCTATCACCGCGTAAACCGTTATAATATTGATGTCGTCCATGTGCTTGCTCCTTTAGATGGTTGGTTTGCTAACATCCATCCTATAGGATTGGCGCTTGGACGCGCTACTCTAAACTAGCAATCAAGGTAACGCCCATGTATATACCTTCGCTTGTTGAACTGCTCCAGCAGCTTATCAACGGTATTTCACGTGGCTCGATCTATGCCCTGATCGCCCTGGGCTACACAATGGTGTACGGTATCATCGAGCTAATCAACTTTGCTCACGGCGACATCTTTATGCTTGGTACTTTCACCGCGCTTACTTTCGTGGGCATTTTCGGTATCAGCGGCAGCACCACCGCCCTCGACGACCCTGTGGCCGTCGTCGGTGTCCTCATCCTCACTTTCATCTTCACTATGGCGGTCACGGGCACGATAGGTGTGGTGGTGGAACGATTCGCCTACAGGCCCCTTCGTAACGCACCCAAGTTGGCTCCACTCATCTCGGCCATCGGGGTCTCCTATATATTGCAGAACGTCGGCCAGGTGTGGAAAGGCCCCAGCCCCATCAACTTCCCCGCCATCTTCCGCGAAACAATTGTCCGCGTGCCGATAGGCGAGCAGTTCCTGATCATCCGCCCGAAGGGTTTGCTGATCCTGGTTATCAGCGTGGGCTTTATGATACTGCTCACCCTGTTTGTGCAGCGCACCCGCACCGGCAAAGCGATGCGCGCCACCGCACAGGACCAGACAACCTCCATGCTCATGGGCATCAACGTCAACCGCACGATAGCCATCACATTCTTTATCGGCGCGGCGCTGGCGGGAGCGGGCGCGATCCTGTACGGCATGTTCATTGGCACCACCCAGTTCATTTTGGGCTACCAGGCGGGCCTGCGCGCCTTTACTGCGGCGGTGCTTGGCGGCATCGGTAACATACCGGGCGCTATGCTGGGCGGGTTCCTGATAGGCATCCTTGAGGTGCTCAGTGATACGATCTTTCAGACGCGCTGGACCCAGGCCGTGGTGTTCGGCGTGCTGATCTTGATCCTGGTCTTCCGGCCTTCCGGCCTGCTTGGGCAGCAAGTGCCCGAGAAAGTGTAGGCCGAGCGATGCCGGCCCCACAGTCGCAACCGCAAAACCGCTCGCTCTTCCCGCAGGCGCGCAAAGCCTCCCCTGCCTCGATGATAGCCGCCGGGCTGCTGGCGCTGGCGCTGCTGGCGTTGCCTGTGCCTCAGATGCTGGCCGAGGCCAACATTGTGCATCTACCGTTCACTTTCAACCAGGCTTTTATCAATGCCGCCGCCGATACCGCTGCCTTTGTGTTGCTCGCCCTGGGCCTCAACGTGGTGGTAGGCTACGCAGGCTTGCTCGACCTGGGGTACGCGGCCTTTTTCGCTATCGGCACATATAGCTACGCAATTTTGGCCTCCTCTTTGTTCGACCTGCACTTCCCATTTTGGCTGATGCTCCTGCTCTCGGCGGCCATAACCGCCCTGTTCGGAGTGCTGTTCGGCGCGCCTACGCTGCGACTGCGAGGCGACTATCTAGCTATCGTCACGCTCGGCTTCGGCGAGATAGTACCCACATTCATTCTGAACCTCGATAATCTGACCGGCGGCACGAACGGTATTTCAGGCGTGGACCGCCCGGCTATCGGCCAATTCGTGATCGGGGCGGGCAACGACAACATCGGTTTCTACTATCTGGGCCTCATCCTGGTCAGCATTGTCGTGTTCATCATCAGCCGCCTGCGCGATTCTAGGCTGGGCCGCGCCTGGATGGCGATACGCGAGGACGAACTGGCGGCCTCCACGATGGGCATCAATACCACCAACACCAAGCTGTGGGCCTTTGGGTTGGGCGCCGCACTTTCAGGCTTTGCGGGCACTTTTTACGGGTCTCACCTCGGCTTCGCCTCGCCCCAGCAGTTCAACTTCAGCCAATCGGTGCTGATCCTGTGTATGGTGATCCTGGGCGGCATGGGCAACATGTGGGGCGTGACCCTGGGGGCAATCATTATCTACCTGCTCCAGACCGTCGTGCTGATACAACTCCCCTCCTGGCTCGCCAACCTGGGGGACGCCACGAACATCACGTTTCTCATTGATTTCAGCAAGAATGTACGCCTTACCGACTACACCTTCTTCATCTACGGCCTCATCCTAGTGCTGTTCATGTTGTTCAGGCCCGAAGGCTTGATCAGCAACACCCGCCGCAAAGAGGAACTGCACCCCGATAGTATTTCCATCAGCGAAGCCGAGCGGCAAAGTCTGTACGATGTACGCGAAACCAATCAGGCCGAACCGGATGTAAAGGGGGGCGACCTGTGAGCCAGGCTCAACCAACGCCCCCGCAGTCTCCCGCTCAACAGCCGCCTGCCGGCTCGCCGCTCGCCCCGCCCGACGGCCAGTATCTCCTGTCGGCGCAAGGGATTACAATGCGCTTCGGGGGTCTGATAGCGGTGAACCAGGTGGACTTCGATATACCGCAAGGGGCCATCGTGAGCCTCATCGGTCCCAACGGCGCGGGCAAGACCACCTTCTTCAACACGATCACCGGCCTGTACAAGCCTACTTCCGGGCGCATGATCTTTGAGGGGCGCGACATCACCGGCTCGCCGCCTTCCAGCATTACCGCCGCAGGCATCGCCCGCACCTTCCAGAACATCCGCCTGTTCGCCAACATGACCGCCCTCGAAAATGTGCTGGTGGGTCAGCACTCACGCATGCACGCAAGCGTGCTCAGCAGCGTGCTCCGAACGCGAGCGATGCGGAACGAGGAGATGCAGGCCAGGGAGAAGGCGCTCAACCTGCTGCAAGTAGTGGGATTGGGCGAGGAGTCCGAGGAGCTAGCCAAGAATCTGCCCTACGGCGACCAACGCAGGCTGGAGATAGCGCGCGCCTTGGGCAGCGACCCCCGGCTGCTACTGCTCGACGAGCCTACCGCTGGTATGAACCCCCTCGAAACGAAAGACTTGATAGATTTTGTACGAGAACTGCGCCGCCGCATGAACCTCACTATCCTGTTGATCGAGCACGATATGAAGGTTGTTATGGACCTGTCGGAGCGGATAACGGTGCTGGATCACGGCGAGAAGATCGCTGAAGGCGAGCCGGCAGAGGTGCGCGCCAACCCCAAGGTGATCGAGGCGTACCTGGGTCGGCCCGCCAACGTCGGCAGCGAATAAGCCGGTGGAGTAATTCTTTGGCCCTGCTTGAAGTCAACAATATAGAAACGTACTATGGCAACATCCGCGCGCTCAGAGGTGTCTCCCTGACGGTAGACAGAGGCGAGATTGTTACCCTGATCGGCAGCAACGGCGCGGGCAAAACCACTACTCTCCGCACCATTTCGGGCATTTTGCGGCCCAGGCGCGGCGATGTCAAACTGGAGAACAAGCGCATAGACAATGTGCCGCCTGAGCAGTTGGTGAGAATGGGCATCGGGCACTCGCCGGAGGGTAGGCGCATATTCAGCCGCATGACCGTTCAGGAAAACCTGGAGATGGGGGCCTTTGCCCGCAAGGATAAAGCGGCAATCGCCGGCGATATGGAGCGTGTGCTCACCCTGTTCCCGCGCCTGAAAGAACGTCTAACGCAGCGCGGCGGAACCCTCTCCGGCGGCGAGCAGCAAATGCTGGCAATCGGGCGCGCCCTTATGTCCCGCCCCCAGATACTCTTGCTCGACGAGCCTTCGATGGGCCTCGCGCCGATCCTGGTGCAGACTATCTTCAATATCATCCGCGAACTGAACGCCGAAGGCTCTACTATCCTGCTGGTGGAGCAAAATGCCTTGCTTGCCCTCGAAGTAGCCCATCGAGGCTACGTGATCGAGACGGGGCAGATCGTGCTTGAGGATACCGGAGCCAACTTGCTCAAGAGCGAACAGGTACGCAAAGCCTACCTGGGAGAAGATTAGCCCAGATTTGCTCACATGAAACGCGCCGCAACAGGGGCCGTACCCCTCCTCCTGGCGGCTATTTTGCTCTTGCCGGGCTGCCGGGTCACTCAAAGCACGCCGCTACCTACCCCCGCCGCCAACAGTCTGCGCCTGGTGTCTTCACTGCCCCAGGGCGCGCTGTACGCACGCCAGACTACGCTTATCCGCCAGGCGATTGCCATGGCCGTTGACGAGTATAGAAGCAGACTGCCGGCATGGTCGGTCCAGCACATTGCACTTGACGACGGCTCGGAGGAGACAGGCGAGTGGTCCGAGGAGCGGGAGCAAGCCAACGCGCTCGCGGCCGGCGAAGATGGGAGCGTCATCGCCTACATCGGCCCCTATAACTCCGGCGCGGCCATGCAATCCATGCCGATGCTGAACAGGGCGGGGTTGCTGCAAATGCTCCCTTCCGCGACCTGGCCAGGCCTGACCGAAGCCGGTTGGGAAAGTGGGGAGCCTGTCCGCTACTATCCCACCGGCCGGCAGACGATGGTGCGAGCCATGCCACCCGACTCCCGCCAGGCTTGGGCGGCGGCGGATTGGGCAGCCGAACTGGGCGGCAAGTCTGCCCTGGTTGTGGACGACGGCAGCAGCTACAGCGAGGGCATGGCACAGGCTTTCATCCGCCGCGCGGCTTCTACCGGTACGCTGCGCGTGGTCGCCACAGCCAAATTGGGAGAGCCGGGCGGGCGAATGAGCACTACGCCGGCCGATACCGTATACTTTGCCCCCAGCAGCACGGAGAAAGCCACACAACTCGCCCGGCTCCTGGAAGAAACGAGGCGCCGCACCGGCGTATTCGTCTCTGATGTGGCCCTCAGTGATCAGCTTACGGAAGAAGCATTGCGGAGCATAGACGGTTGGCACGTCACCTTCAACGGCGCTACCTACCCCCCCCAGACCGATAAGAGCCGGGCCTTTGCCGCCGCCTTCCAAAGCAGGTACGGCGCTCTGCCCACTCAGTTCGCCGCCAACGCCTACGACCTGGCGAGCCTGGCTCTTGACGCCGTAGTCACCTCTGGTCGAGACAGAGAGGCGGTACTTAACAAGGTGATGCAAACCCAGGGCTACGAGGGCGCGGGCGGCGAAATCTCTTTCCTTCCCAGTGGGGACACAGCGCGAGGGATAATTGGGCGCTATGTCGTGCGCGGTGGTAAGTTCGTGCTCATAGATGAACGGGAGGTGCAACCATGAGCGGGCCTACCCCGACCCCTCAGCCACGTCCAATTTGGCGTGCAAAGCGGCTATCCTGAGCACAAGCTCCTGCACGTTGGCCGCTTGCAGGGCCGACATACGGTCGCTCAACTCGCGGGGTAGCCGCAACAACTCCGCTGGACCAGCCGGGCTTGCCTCGGCCTCCTCTATCTCCAGTTCCTCTATCTCCTCAAGCAAGCTCTCCAACTCGTCCAGCTCCAGCAGCAGGTCGTAGTTGTCGGCATCCCCGAAATCGCCAGGCGCCATAATCTAAGCTCTCCACCTACAAAAAGGCCGATGCAAACACCACCAACAGCCCCAGCGCACCCACGCCCCCGAACTCCAGCAGGATGGCACGATTCAGATTGTGGTCCACGTAGTGGGAAACCACGCCGTACACCACATAGAAGGCCACCATGAGGAAAGCGCCGCCCACCAGCGTGGTGAGAGCCGCCCAGTAGTTCAGACCCCACGTGATCTGGGCAAGCACCAGGCCGGCAGCCAACGACAGCAGCGCTAGAGTAGACCGCCTACCCTCCACCGGCAGCCCCAGGGCAAGATGCCACGCCGAATCGCGTCGCAGCATCTCATACACGAGCAGCGCAGCTACGATGCCGGTCGAGGTTGCCGAATACAGCGCACGCACCTTTAGCCCGTAGATTACGCTGAACAGCAAAAAGGCGGTAAGATGGGCGCACAGGTTGAGGGCGGCCTGCGCCAGTCCAAAGTAGCGGTCGCGTGTGTCGGCTCCATGCGCCTGCGCCCAGAATACCGCCAGAAACGATAGTCCCGCGGGCGCCGGCGCCACCGCCTCGAACCCACTGCCCACGAACAGCTGTAGAAATATAGAGTAGCCCACCACTAGCATAGCCGGCAGTATCGTCTCTAACGGCACAGGCACGATGGGCAGGCGGCCCCGAGGCAGGAGCGCACTGCCGGCCGGCACGCCCTCTCGCACCCACAGCGCGCCCACCGCTGTCAACAGCGCCAACCCCGCGCCAAGCGCCCACACCACGAGTCCGCCGGTCCCCACCAGCCCGGCTCGTTGTATAGCCGACATGATGCCCAACCCAAAGGTGAGCAGGCCGCTCAGGATGAAGATGCGTTCGGTTCTCACTGTCAGTTGGCTCCCCCGGCACGCTCCACAAGCGTCTGACGGATGCGGGCTTCGCTGATTGCGCCCTCTCTCAACACGGCTGGCGGCTTGCGGGTGCAGTCAACTACGGTGGAGGGCACGCCGCCCCCGCTCGGCCCGCCATCCAGGATCAAGTCCACCGCCTCGCCTAGGCCCCGAACCACCTGCTCGGCGGTGAGGGAGTCGGGTTGGCCTGACAGGTTCGCGCTGGTGACGGCCAAAGCGCCACCGCACAGTTCGATGAATCGCCGTAGCTCACTGTGCGCCGGCACACGGAGGGCCACTGTTTCGCCCCCTCCCAGTTCGGACGGCAGACCGGGCCGCCGCCACACCACCAGCGTCAGCGCGCCGGGCCAGAATCGCCTCCCTAGCGCACGAGCAGGGTCGGAAAATGCAACAGCAACAGCCTCGGCGCGACCAACGTTCGACAGCAGGAGCGGTATCGCCTTGCCGAGTTCGCGCCCTTTGGCGGCGTAGATACGTTGGATGGCGGCTACGTTGTACGGGTCGCAACCCAGGCCGTAAACAGTGTCGGTGGGACAAGCCGCCAGGCCACCCTCTTGGACAACGGCCCCGGCCAGCTCCCAGGCAACCCTGCTTGCCTCTAACAGTTGCACAATCTTGTCTCCCCACCCCTGCCTCAGTGTTGCCTCGTAAGCAGGAAATCAGCCCAGGAACGGAGCATCCGGCGCGCTTCGGTATTAGGCAGTTCGTCCAACGTAGCTATGGCTTGGCTGATGTAGCTATTAGCCAATTGCGTCATCTCCTCTAGAGCGCCGGTTGAACGTAGGACGCGGAGCACAGCCTCTATCTCCCCGACGTCGGCGTCCCCCTTACCCAGCGTGCCCAGCAGCATACGCCTCTCCATCGGGCCTGCGCGTTCGAGTGCCCGGTGCATGACGAGGGTGCGCTTGCCCTCTCGGATATCCGAACCCACCGGCTTACCGAGCGCGCCTTCGTCAGCCGTCAAGCCGAGCAGGTCGTCGTGCAGTTGAAAAGCGGTGCCGCAAAGAGCGGCGAAGCTGCCTAGCTTTTCGGCGTAGCCATGAGGGTCCGGCTTGTCACCCAGCCCGATGCGCGCCCCGCACCAGGCTGAGTACTCCAACAACGAGCCTGTTTTCATCGTGAGCATGTGCAGTATACCGGCTTCGTCAAGCGCATCGGGCGGCATCAGCGAAAACTGCACGTCCAGCATCTCCCCTTCCAGCAACTGCGGCGTGAGGTGGGTTGCCATGCGCGTTATAAGTTGAAGCACCAGCGCAGGCTCCACCCCGCGCAAGGCAAGATCGCTCAAGAGCGCATACGTCCAGCTTTGCTGCAAATCGCCGGCCAGTATAGCCACAGCAGTGCCGTAGTGGGCCGACTCCTCTGCGCCCTGACCGTGTATTCGCAAGGCGTGGTCGCGGTACATGGCATGGACAGTAGGGAGGCCGCGCCGCGTGTCATCCCGATCTATAATGTCGTCGTGGACAAGCGTCCAGGTGTGAAATATCTCAACGGCTGCGGCTGCCGGTATTGCTTGCCGTTCGTCGCCCCCTACCGCCGCGCACGACAGCAGCAGCAGCAGGGGCCGCAGCGCCTTGCCTCGGCGTCGAACATAGCTAAACAGGGCGTCGTGTATGTCCTGTGGCTTGAAGCTGCCGGCTCCCGGCCATGTATCAAGATAGTTGTACACACTTTCGCGGCAGGCCAACAGCGCCTGCTCGAAGCGCGCCTGTTGAGAGCCGGCCGAGGCGGACAGGATGTCGCTATTCATGCTACAGGTGCTCCTTAATGCTGGCGGCGGCAGCGCGATCCATCCCCTTCACAGCCATCAATTCTTCCTCGCCCGCCGCCTGTATAGCCTTAAGCGAGCCGAAGTGACGCAACAGCGCTTTCTTCCTCACCGGCCCGATGAGGGGAACCTGATCCAGCTTGCTGCGCGTGCCCCTCTTGGCTCCCAGCTTCTTGTTGTACGAATTGGAAAAGCGGTGGGCCTCGTCTCTCAGCCGTTGCAGCAGCTTGAGCGCCTCGGACCGGCGGTCAAGTATAACAGGCTCGGACCTACCCGGCATGAACACCTCTTCCTCGCGTTTGGCTAGGGAGATCAAAGGCATGTCGGCGAGGCCCACTTCCCTCAGCACCTCGTAGGCTGCATTCAGTTGCCCTTTGCCGCCATCTATCACCAGCAAGTCGGGCAGCACCGCCCAGCCGCTCTTTTCCCAACCGCCGGCGCCTTCCACCTGGGCATGGCGGTCCTTCTCGGCAAGCTGCTGCACCGTATCTCCCAGCGCCGGCTCGTCCAGGTTCTCCAGATGCTCCTCCTGCACACGTGCCGCCGCCTCGAAATCGGCTGATGGCGCGGGCCTGCTCCTGGCCCCGGCCTCGGCCAATTCGAGAGCCTCCTTCCGCTCGTCGGCTGCCTGCATGCTCGAAGCCCTCTTGAAGCGGCGGCGCAGCATCTCCTGCATGGAGGCAAAGTCGTCGTTGCCGGTCGTCTTGATGTTGAACCGGCGATACTCCTTTTTCTTGGGCACGCCCTGCTCGAATACCACCATCGCCCCGGCCACGTCGGTGCCTTGCAGGTGGGCAACATCGTAGCACTCGATCCGCTGCGGCCACACGGACAAGCCCAGTAATCCCTGTAATTCGGTCAGCGAGGCGGTAGCCTTTTGTTCGTCGCTCAACCAGCGTAGACGGAACTGCTCCAGCGTCTCGGCTGCGTTGCGGGCGGCCATGTCCACCAGGTCGCGCTTCTCCCCGCGCCGGGGCACGCTGATTGACACCTTTTTCCCTCGCTTCTCGCGTAGCCACGACTGGATTATCTCCGCGTCCGACACCTCGTCTTGCAGCAAAACTTTAGGGGGAACGTATGAGGCTTCGTCGTAGAACTGAGTCATAAAGCTCTCCAATATCTCTCCGGGCGTTGAGTCGGCGGCGCCTTCGAGCATAAAGTGCTCCCGCCCCAGCAGTTTGCCGCCCCGAATGAAGAAAATCTGCACGCACGCCTCGCCCTCATTCCTGGCAAAGGCGATCACATCCTCATCGGTCTTGGTGGTGCTGAACACCTTCTGCTCCTCAAGCACCCGCTCCAGGCTCCTGATGCGGTCGCGGAAGACAGCAGCCCGCTCGAACTCCAACGCTTCGGCTGCCTCGCCCATCTTACGATACATATCTTTGACGATGACATCGTGCTTGCGGTCCAGGAACAACACCACCTGCTTGATAGCATCATCATAGGCGGGCTTATCGGCAAGGCCGGCGCACGGCCCCAGGCAGCGGTGGATGAAATACTGCACGCAGGGTCTGGCATCGTTGCCGGTGATCTCTTTGTCACAGGTGCGAAACGGAAACAGCTTGTCGAGCAGGTCGAGCGTCTGATACACAGTCCCCATGCCCGGATAAGGGCCGAAGTAGAGCGCGCCGTCCTCCAGCACTTTGCGGGTGGGCAGCACGCGAGGCCATACCTCCTGCGTAGTCACCTTGATGTAGGGATATGTCTTGTCGTCCTTGAGGCGAATATTGTATTTCGGCTTATGCTTCTTGATAAGCTGATTTTCGAGGATAAGCGCCTCAAGCTCGGTGTCGGTAACGATATACTCAAAGTCGAACAGTTCGTCAACCATGCGCCAAACTTTAGGGGCCTGGCCGCGCAGCGAGCCAAAGTAGGACCGCACCCTGTTCTTCAGAGACACAGCCTTGCCCACGTAGATTATTTGATTGGCTCGATTCTGCATGATGTAGACGCCGGGAGTGCCGGGAAGAGCCTTCAGCCTTTCTTCGAACCCCGGGGCGCGCTCGCGTTGCGGCACCGTTGGAGAGTTTGTCATAGGGTCATATTACCAGAAATCGAGCTTTTGTTCTATGCGGTCGTGCCGCATCCGAGCACGCCCGGCTACTCCAATACTGCTGCCGGCTCACCGAACCAACTCGAATACAGCCGGCGTGTCGGGCGCGGCATACTCCTCCATGTCGGGGCGGGCGTCAAGCACAAGCGGGTCAACTAGCCAGGAGGTGCGCTCTTGAGAACTGGTTAGAAAGTGGAGGCGAGGCAGCGACTTGAGATAATCCAGCGTTCCGGGCCAATCGGCTCCGTAGGCGTTGCCGCTCACCACGATATAGCGCACACCCCAGCCCGCCAACACATCGAGCGCACGGTCGGAGGGGAAATCGAGCAAGGCGGGGCGGGCATCGCGCCACTGTGGAGGCTCGAACGTTTCGTATCCGTAGGCGAGCGGCTTGCCGTAGAAAACCCGGTCGTACAGGGCGGGGCCTGATTGCGAACTGGACAACGGCATCCTCATCACCAGGCCCGGCGGCTGTTGTGCCAGGTAGCGAGCCGCCTCACCAGCCTCCACTCGACTGGTTCCCCAGGCGTAGGGGCCGCTCCAAAAGTCGGCCAGGATGAGCAGGGCCGCCAGGCCGGTGGACCACAGTGGGCGTATGCGGACCCATCTCGGCCCCCACCGGAGCAAGGCCGCCCAACCCATGCCCATGAGCACGACCACCGCTAGCATCACCAGCACTCCGAAGCGGGCAAAGGCGCGCATAGACGAATAGAGCGGCAGCCAATCGTATAGCAGACGGCCCGGCATAGGCAGCGCAGCACCCTCGGCGCCGAACTTTACCTGCCCCCCGTCATCGTGCAAGGTCAGCCCCAGCGACAGGACGAAGCACAGCAGCGCGAGCAGCAGCCAGGCTGTGCGCCCGCGTCTCACCGCAACAGCCTCCTTGCGGCGCGCCGTCCACCAGCCTGCGGCGGCGATCAACACTACCGGCAGCCCCAGGTACAACGCGCTCTCTATCACATTCTGCTCGGCGTGGGCGCGCATCCCCAACTCGCCCCAAACCGGCTGTAGGGGATTCGGGATGAGATAATCAGCAGGCGCGGCTGAGTGCTCGTCGGCAGCTTTCGCGCTGTGGCTAAGATTGCCCCCTGCCCACAGTTGCAGCGAGGGCACGGCCACCGGACTTGCTATCACCAGGAACACAACTATCCCGGCGAGAAGGGGCCGCACCAACCTCGGCAGCGCGCTCAGGCCATAGCCCAGCAGCAGCCTCAACGCCACGAAAGCCCCCAATGCCAGCGCCACCATGTAGGCGTAGTACCATGCCGACATAGCAGCCAACCCCAGTGATACCCCTAAATAGATGCCTTCCCTCATACGACGCATCTTGAGCAGACGTTCGAGAAAGTAGAAGCTGAGGGCGATCCAGCCTGTGCCGAGCATTTGCAGGTGGCCCGCAAACTGCGACAGCCTGTAGGGGCAGAACGCAAACGCCACGCCTCCAAGCAGCGCGGCCAGGCGGCTCCCGGTAAGCTCTTTCACCAGCAGGTAGCCCCCAACGGCAGACACAGGGAAAGACAGCAACGCGAGCAGGTTGTAGGCGAACACATCGTTGGTGAGGGCCGCGATAGGCACGCCGGTCAGCGTATTGGCGAGCGTCGGCTCGCCCTGCCCCAGGCTGAAGCCGAAGGGCGCATAGCTGCCAGGGTCGAAGAAGGGCGACATGTGGAGGTCGAGCAAGGCGGTGCGGAACCACCATATCTTGTACAGGAAAGCAAAGTTGTCCCCCGGCCACCCCGGTAGTTGGCTAAACATGCGCCCCGCTAGCGGCCACGTCGCCATCAACGCCAACAGCATAGCGGCGAGGCCCACCAGCAGCAACTCTCGCCAACCGTGCGCCCAGCTACTCAGCCGTTGCACGAAAGGCATGCTGCCCATCGGTAGTTTGTATAGATGCGCCGGCAGACACAGGGCCGCCAGTGTGCCCACCGCCCACGCAAAGACGGGCAGGGCAATCGTGGTGGGCGCGAACGCCGACCACAGCGCGGGAATGATGCAGGCTGACGCTGCCGCCAAAGAACCTATGCTGCGCGATCCACCCAGGAGGCGAGTGGTCCAGAACGCCAACATGGGCGTGATCAGCGCCAACAGTAACCACAAAAAGGGCGGAAGCAGCACAGGTCGGGTTCCCTGGGCGGGCATCGCCGCGATCTGGGAAACAGCCACTCCCAGCCGCCGCCTGTCGCCCGCGCCGGGGTAAAAGGTGTTGCTCTCCAGCACCAAACGAACGTCGGGCGCCGGCCCTGGGCCGATAGTCACGGCATAGGTGTGCCACCCCGGTTGCGGCGCGATCTCGCCCACCAACTCCCCACCCACCCTCAAGTAGACCTTTGGAGGAGTCTCACCCGCCGGTCGAGCAGGGTTGATTGTGAGGCTCACCACCTGGCTTGAGGCAAGCGCCGGCAGCGACACAGCCGAAAGCTCGCGGCTCCACCGGAATGCGTACTCCGTCGATTGCTCCACACCATAGAAGTGGCTTGCTGAGGTCTCTGGGTTGCCCAGGTCGAGTACTACCGCCGAGGGCGGAGCCACCTGCCAACGAATTATCACGAGCAGCACGGCAAGCAAACCGAGTGAAGCTAACGAGAATAGCAGTCGCACGCCCCCCGGCACAGGAGCGCCCGACCGAGGCGGGTGCGTTACGGCTCCAGCCGTGCCGGGAGCGGTCATGCTGCGCGCCGGGGACGGCCCAGGAATAGGAAAAAGGCCGACGATGCAAGGCCCAGGACAAACAGGCAGGCCGCCACAGAGACTATTCCCATGCGAAAGCCCGCCGGGTCGTCTATTTGGCTGCTGTCGGCGCTGAGTACGAGCAATAGCGTGCCGGCGGGACAACACAGTCCCGTGAACCCCAGGCCGACCAGCCCCACCCAGAAGGGCGCGCCCGGCGGCTTGCCCACTTTGAGGCTGGTGAGCACGCTGTAGCCGGCTGCCGGAGGGGGCGCTTGTTGGGTACTCGTCGCCTGAGCCGGGACGTCGCCGGGCGGCGTTGTGGCGGCTGCCTGGGTGAGAGGCTGACCGCACTCACGGCAGTAGCGCGCCTCAGAGCTATTCACGGTGCGGCAGTGCAGGCACTGTAACGGCATGTTGGTGCTGTTCATAGCAGGTATGCGCCATTATAGCATAGCTGCCGTCCGTAAGCGCTGCCACGACCTATCATTTGCTGGTATAATAAGGAGGCGGCTGTCCCATCGCCCGCGAAACCCTGCAAGGAAACAAACCGTATGCTTTCTGCCTCGCACATGCCCAAGACAGCACGCCTCCTCTTTGCCGTCAGCCTACTCGTTACCCTCCTTCCTACGGGTGGCTCCGACCGGCGTGCGGTCGCTAACGCCGAAACCGATGTGCCTGCCGCCACTTTCGGTGCGCCTGAGTTCCAGGCTGCCTGGAATCGCCAGGACGCTCCTGTGGCAGCCGGGCAGGTGGCCCGCTCCTGGGTGTGGGGGCCATCTCCAGGCATCGCGAGGCAGGAGCCATATGCCGAAGGCTCAGGGGGTACGCGCACCGTCCAGTATTTCGACAAAGCGCGCATGGAGCTAAACAGCGCCGCCCATACTCAGTCGCCCTGGCGCGTAACCACAGGCCTCCTGGTGGCCGAGATGGTGAAGGGCAAAGTGCAGACGGGAGCCTCGCAGTTCGAAGAGGCCACCCCTTCCGAGCAGGTGGTCGCCGGGGACGGGGTGGAGGGGCCGCGTTACAAAGAGTTCGCAAAGGCGGCCCAGGCGAAGTCGCCCGACAAAACGGGCGAGGCCGTAACGGACACTCTTGCCGCCGACCCAGCCCTTCGCGTGCCCTCTATGAAGTACGCCCACTTCGCGCCTGAAACCGCACACAACATCCCCACTGCTTTCTGGACCTACATGCACCAAACCGGTCAGGTCGGCACGCCCAACGCCGGCAAGACCGAGGCGCTGTTCGATTGGGTGTATCTGCTCGGCTACCCCATCACCGAAGCCTACTGGACCAAGATCAGCATCGAAGGAAGGGAGTATACGGCTCTCATACAGTTGTACCAGCGCCGCACCCTCACCTATGTGGCCGACCTGCCCGCAGGCTGGCAGGTGCAGATGGGCAACGTCGGCCTGCACTATTATGCCTGGCGCTACGGTGCAAGCGCTGGGGCGGAAGAGGCGACAGGCTCGGGGCAAGCGCCTACCCCCACAGCTACAGCGACAGCCGCGCAGCATGCCTTTGTCACCATAAGCGGCGACCAATTTGTGTACGCCAACGCTCCTGTGAAGCTGAAAGGCACAAACTACTGGCTGA
>JBBSIX010000051.1:0-14326 GCA_038231875.1 Chloroflexia bacterium
AAGATCAAGTAAGATCAAGTAAGATAAGGAAGCTCTATGGTAACAGGGGCAGTCGAGGACTATCTCAAAGCGATATACAAGTTGCAGCAGGCCGGCTCGCCCGCCACCACCAACGCTATCGCCGAGCGTATGGGCCTGCGCGCGGCTTCGGTGACGGCGATGCTCCAGCAATTATCGCGGCAGGGGATGGCCGAGTATACGCCCAGGCGCGGGGTGTTTCTCACCGAAAAGGGGATGGAGGCGGCGCTACGCGTTATCAGGCGGCACAGGCTGATCGAGCTTTACCTGAGCCGGCGTCTCGGCGTGCCCTGGGACCGGGTGGACGACGAGGCAGAGCGGCTTGAGCACGCCATCTCGCCCTATTTGGAGGAGAGGATTGACGCTGCCCTCGGCTTCCCCAGCTTCGACCCTCACGGCGCGCCTATCCCTAGCAGCACAGGCGCGCTGCCCACCCTCGACACTATGCCTCTCTCCGACCTGCCTCTCAGCACTCCGGCGGTGGTGCGCCACATCCCCGACGACAGCCCCAGCTTTCTACGTTACGTCGCATCGCTGGGCCTGGTGCCCGATGCCGCCGTGACGGTGCTGGCCCGCGACCCCGACAGCCGGCAGATCTCTCTGGCGATAACCCCCTTCAGTTCGCCCCAGGAGCAGGCAACCCCCATCACTCAGCAGATAAGCGAAGAAGTCGCCCGGCAGATATTCGTCAGCCGCCCGCAGAAATAAGTGTGCCATGGGGAAACAACGAGCGCTTGCCGGTTAAACCAAAACGCCCACTGGGCAGAGTGGACGTCTTGGTTGCAAGGAAGGAGCGAAGAGCCATGTGGCGCAAAAGACATGTTAGCTTCGTCTCACCTATTACGACGAACGGGTTACGCCGTTTATTACAAAGTTACAGCGAATTTGGAGGCAATTTGCTAAATTGCCTGGGAGTATGCGATAGAGAGTTCTCAGCCACACCGGATACGGCGGGTTAAGTGCGCTTCTCTACTACTATAGTAAGATTGGCGGCCAGGGCCACTGCCGCGCCTACGGCTGCGTACACCGGCAGCAAGGCCGCGCCCAGCACCCCTGCGGTCAGGGGTATCTCAAGCAGGTTGTGGCCGTCAGGGTTACGCAAAATAATGCGCCGGGCGTTCCCTTCGTCTACAAGCTCCTTGATCTTGGTCAGGATGTCGTCGCCGGTCAGTTTGAACTCTTCGGTGTCTGCCGAGGAGGTTTGCTCGTTGGTTGGGCTTTCGTTGCCGTTCACGTTATCGTTCATTTCCATCTCCTTCTAAAGTAGCAGTAGCGTAGCTACAGACCTGCCCCCCGCCTGTCTATATCGCGCTTGACCCATAAGCCGGAGAGGATGGGTACAACGGGCCAGGCGATTACCATCATGCAGGCTACAGGTATGAAGAATATAGTGACGAAAAGCACCGTAACAATGCCCCAGTAGGCCCACCAGCCAATCATGAGGGCAAAGCCCCGCCCCACCTGGCCCGTGTAGATGTGCCCCAGGCCAAGCACCCCCAGGTAGCCGATAAACTCCAGCATCAGGCCGACCGTCGCATCGCGCTGTGCGGCTGGGGAGAACCCGGTCCCGTACTGCTGCAAAGCTCCTGTAGCGGTGGGGCTTGCGCCCAGAGGGGCATGCGAATAGGGCTGCATGGCAAGCCGGCTTTGCGGCGGTTGGACCTGCGGGAAGCTGCGCGTCTCGTTAGCTTGAGGCTCGATATACGTAGTTTGGGCAGGATTGGGGTTGTGCTGTTGGGCCTGCCAGGCCGGACGGGGGGTTTCGGGCGCGTCGTTCGCCGGGGCCATTGTGTGTCCGCAGCTTGGGCAGAAGCGTGCACCCGTCGGAACCTGGCCCCCGCACACCGCGCAAGTTTGCATTTGTGCGCTCATAAAGCTCTGTCTCCTCTCTTCCTACTTCCTTCCGGTTTCAGACATAAGTACGCGGAGAGGAGGAGTAAGGTTACAAAGCGTGCATGCAAGCGATTCGGGCACATAGAGGGAGAATGCTGTTAGGCTCGCCCCCTCAGGCGGTTGATAAGCCAGGAAGCTACAGGCACACAACCCAGCAGGAACGCGGCATCCGGCCAGTTGGGTTGCGCGATCTTCGCCCATTGAGGCGCCCAACTAGAACGTGTCTGGTCGGCCACCCACCATAGAATCACACCCAACAACAGAGCGCGTACCAACCCCATAATTGTCCCGGAGACCTGCCGCCATGTCCACAGCAGCAAGATAACAGCCAATACGAGCACCACCACCCTACCAGTGAGTGGTTGCCCATCCCACCACCGGCGTAGCTGATCCAGTGGGTTATCTTTGTCTTTTTCGCCGCCTCCGTCGCCAGGCGGTGGTTGAATATCTGAGTTGCCGGGTAAGTTCGCCGGGCAGGGGTCCAACCGGTCGGCTTGGCTCTGGTCTACCCAGCCTGTGCCGCCGCTAGGGTCGCCCGCGGCTTTGCGGCTGGTATCGAACCATGTTTTGCCGTCAGCGTAACGCGGCCCACCTGTTACCTTCACGGCCCAATCGTCCACCGGCACGCAAGTATGGGCGCGGTAAGAGAGACCCGGCCCTTCCCGGATCAGCGCCCCCTTTTGCAGGTTAACCGTGTCGCCCACAACCCAGTTGCCGGTTTGAGCAAGCGCAAACGCCAGTGGACTGAACGCCACGACAAGAACAAACAGGGCAAAAATGAAGGTCGGTCTGAGGCTTCGCCGAGAACGTGAACTCATGTTGGGTGTCTTCTCCCGGCAGTCGGGCGGTCAAATTGGGGGCTGTGTTGGATAGACCGCCCGCGCCCTAATACGAGCGATGTAGAGGTTTAACTGACCTCTACCTGTAGGCCGCCTGTCCAATTGGCGGTCACATTGTACAACCATGCATAAAGAGCTCCGGTAACGGCTCCTGCTATAGTGTAGACTATGAAGCCTAGGATGTAGGTGATGAGGAAGCCACCGATTCCGCCACCCAGGATACCGCCGGTGTTAACGTTACGGTTTACTGAAGAGAGAGAACCCAACATCAAACCCATCATCGCCCCGCCACATATGCCGAAGATGAGACCAAAGACCGCCCAGAAAAGCGCGCTCAATACAGCCAGTACTTTCATTGCCGAAAGAACATCAACCTTGCGGAGTGTTCGCCTGCCGCCTGGTGTTGGATATTGTGCCCCGTACATGGGGGCGGTGGGAGCAGGTGGGTATCCGGGGTTTGTGAGATCAGCCATGTCTGTGCCTCCTTTAGTAAACTCGATTAGATCACATGCAACAAAGCGCCGCAACTATTCAGCCCATGTACATTGTACCTGTGTACTGCTGCCGGAATAGTGCCGTGTGCGCTCTATACTACTCGACAAATATCCGAAAGTCAATAGTGTAGAACACCCTATTTTCTCAGGATTTTTGGCGGCCTGCTTTTGTGCATTCTTTGCCGCCGGCGCGCCTACAGTGGTAAAATATCCATCCAAACCTTCGAAACGCCTTGCGACCAAAAGAGCGAGATAAGCAGAAAGCAGGAGCCCCCACGTTGGCAGACAAGAACAACAGCGCCCCCGATGCCGCTCGCAACGGCCAGATGAGCCTCGACTTTTCCTCTACTGCCCCCGACGAGCCGCAGCTTGAACCGGACACCTCCCTTGAGGAGGGCGATGACGTTCCCCAGGAACCGGTGTGGCTGTCCGAGGCTCCTACGCCCGAACAGGACGACGGCCCTGTAGCGGGGCGCGTTGGGTTTGCCCACACGCCCGACCCCGCTAACCTTGAGCACATACTGAGCGGTCTGAACAAAGAGCAGCGAGAGGCAGTCACCACCACACAGGGGCCGTTGCTGATTATAGCCGGGCCGGGCAGCGGCAAGACCCGCGTGCTCACCCATCGCATAGCATACTTGATAGAGGCCGAGAGAGTGTGGCCCCACCGCATCTGCGCCGTGACCTTCACCAACAAGGCCTCCCACGAGATGCGGAGCCGCCTTGAAAAGCTCATTGGCCCCCGCGTGAAAGAGTTGACGGTGGGCACTTTTCACTCGCTGGCGGTGCGTATCCTGCGCCAACACGCCGACGCCCTCGGTTACAGCAAAGACTTTGCTATCTACGACGATGACGATCAGGTCAGTCTGGTCAAGGCGGCGATGAAGGATATAGACCTCGACGACAAGCAGTATGCGCCCCGCGCCTTTCTGTCTCGCATCAGCGCGGCCAAAGCGGTGCTGGCCCATCCTGAACAGGCAAGCAAGGCCGCCGAGACCTATTTCGACGAGCTTGCCGCCCGCGTGTACCGCCGCTATCAGGAGCTTCTCCAAAAGAACCAGGCGATGGACTTTGACGACCTGATCATGCTCACGATAGAGCTTTTCACCGAACGTCCCGACATCCTGCACAAGTACCAGGAGCGTTACCTGCACGTGCTGGTGGACGAGTACCAGGACACCAGCCATTCGCAGTACATCATGGTCAAGATGCTGTCGGGGCTGCACAAGAACCTGTGTGTGGTCGGCGATGAGGACCAGTGCCTCCTCCCCGGCACATCAATCCAAACGCCGAAGGGCGCCAAGCTGATCGAGAAGATCAAGGCCGGTGAGCAGGTTATGGGCGGCGCGGGCCGGGGTAAGGCGGTGTCCGCCTCGGTGAACGAGGTCAAGGTACGTCGGTATAGCGGCAAGGTGGTCAGGGTAGTTACGCAGAGCGGACACACACTACAAGCCACACCCAACCACATGTGCTTCGCCAAGCTGGGCGTTCGCAAAGACTTGCACCACGTCTATCTGATGTACAGGCAGGACAAAGGCTACCGAATAGGTACAACAGTAGGCGCGCGCTCCGATGGCCGAAGTGAGAACCCGATCTCCGGGTTGAATCAGCGCACCAACCAGGAGCACGCAGATAAGGTGTGGATACTGCTTACATGCTCGACCCGTGAAGAGGCCCATCTGTACGAGGAGTATTACGCCTTCGAGTATGGGATCCCTACAGCTTGCTTTCATACGATGGGACGAAAGTTGTTACTTTCTCAAAGCAGCTTGGACACCCTCTTTGCGAAGATAGACACGAGAGGGCGCGCCCAACGGCTGATGAGCGACCTCAACCTCTATGAAAGCTATCCGCATCACCGCCCGCAAGGCATAACGGACCACAACCGCGCTCACCGAATGACCGTGCATCTCACCGCCTTCGGAGGGAGTAGGTCTTCAACACAGTCGCCCTGGCACCGGCACCGTGTTTGGCTCAACACAACGAGCCGAGTGCTTGAGGATCAGGTAGCACGCCGGGGCCTTGCGACCAGGGCCGGAGCGCGCGGTACGTGGCGTATCGAGAAGATGTATCGCAGTTTTGAACAAAGTGTGCAGATGTCGGAGCGCATCGCACAGGCGGCGGGAACCTGTGAAATCGCTCGCTGGGCTGCTCTTACGTGCGGAGATAAGTTTGCCTTTCAGCCGGCCTCCCACCTGCGTCCAGGCATGCTTGTGCCGGTATACAGAGGTGGAAGCATAGTAGAGGAAGAGGTCACTTCTGTGGAGTGGCTGGATTACAGTGGGCCTGTTTACGACCTGAATGTGGAGCACCTGCACAATTATATCGCCGACGGCGTTGTTGTCCACAACTCGGTCTACGGCTGGAGGGCAGCCGATATACGCAACATCCTCAACTTCGAGAAAGACTTCCCAAACGCCCGAAGCATCGTGCTGGGGCAGAACTACCGCTCTACTCAGACCATCCTCAAGGTAGCCGACAAGGTGATCCAGCAGAACACTCAGCGCAAAGCCGGCAAGCAGCTTTGGACCGAGAACGAGGCCGGGCTGCCCGTCACCCTGTTCGAGGCTTACGACGAAAGCGAGGAATCGAGCTACGTGGCCCGTGAGGTGAGGCGGCTGACGGGCATGGGGCATGCCTACAAAGATATAGCCGTCACCTATCGCACCAACGCCCAATCGCGGGAGGTCGAGCAAGCGTGTATGCTGTACGGCATACCGTACCAGCTTGTGGGCGGTGTGCGCTTCTACTCGCGCAAAGAGGTGAAGGACGTGCTTTCGATCCTGCGCGTGGTGAACAACCCCGACAGTAACGTAGACTTCGCCCGCGTGGTAGCCAACACGCCGTTGGGGAAGGGTATCGGCGCGAAAACGATGGCCGATGTAGAGGCATATGCCGCCAATCTGGACGTGTCGTACTACAGGGCGCTGCACACCGCCGTCAAACAAAGCAGGTGGGACAAGGCCGAGGCTCTGCCCCCCGGCACACCTCTCCTCTCGGTGCTCACCTCCAAGTTCGCCCTGATGCTTACCACGCTGGAGGAGTTGATCGCCTCGCGCACCGACCTGCCGGTGGTGGGGCTGCTCGACCTTATGCTGGAAAAGACCCGCTACGAGGAGTTTTTGCAGGACGGCAGCCAGGAGGGTGTCGAGCGTTGGCAGAACGTGCTCGAACTTCGCACTGTGGCCGAAAACTACGTGGACATAGCGCCTTCCGAAGCCCTCACCCGCTTTCTCGAAGATGTATCGCTCATGTCGGACATAGACACCCTGAAGGAGGAAAAGAACGCTGTCACCCTTATCACGCTGCACGCGGCGAAGGGGTTGGAGTTCCCCGTAGTTTTCATAATTGGCATGGACGAGGGCATCCTGCCGCACAGCCGTTCGCTCGAAGACGACAATCAGATGGAGGAGGAACGCCGCCTCGCCTACGTGGGCATCACCCGCGCCAAAGAGCGCCTCTATCTGGTGTACGCCTTCCGCCGCACACTATACGGCATGACCCAGATGAACGGCCCCTCACGCTTCATCGCCGACGTGCCCGCCGAACTGGTCACGGGCCGCGACCCCGGCACAGCTTTCCAGCCGGCGCAGGGCAACAAGAAGAACACTGTGCCCGAAGGCGGCTTCCGCGCCGAGGATATACTGAACAACAAAGCCGGCATCTACGGCAGGAACAAGCAAAAGCAGCCGAGGCAGTTCGGCACGCCCCCGGTCTCGCCCCGTGTCGAGAAGCGCCGCGAGGAAAAGAGCCGGCAGCAGTCCACCCGCCTCAACATCACCTCAGCCGCCGACCTGCGCGCCCGCAAAGAAGGGGGGCCGGCCCCGCCCCCCACCGCAGGCTTCAAAGTGGGCGACCGCGTATCGCACCACAGCTTCGGAGAAGGCCAGGTGCTCGCCGTCAAAGCGAGCGGCGGCGACGAGGAAGTAACGGTGATGTTCACGCGAGCCGGCACCAAACGGCTGCTCGCGAGCGCGGCCAGGTTGGAGAAAGTGTAGCTCTCTATTAGCAGGATCCTCTTATTTCGCTCCACCCATTATGAGGAAAGTGTCATTCCGAGCGCAGTGAGGAATCAGTCTCCTTAGTACCAGGCCGGCAGACTGAGTCCCCACGGCGCTGCTGTGAAAACAGTAGGGGCACGGCGCGCCGTGCCCCCACGGACGCGCACATTTTCATTGTCGGTTGTGGCATGAGGGCCATGATTACTCGGAATGACACTTTCCCACCCGGTACGTTCATGCCGGCTTGGAACAAGCCCGGACGCGAAGGCTCCAAACCATCAATTGTGGTATAATCTCGGCGAGGTCCCACTATAAAGGTATGAGCGCATCGCAACGTTCTCATACAATACTCACTTAGGAGACACTCTTGGAGTTCATTCACCACATCGAAGACGCCTACGTCTGGCCCTTTATACAGGGCATCTACGACACCTTTTCGTGGCTGGGCGTGGTCATTATGATGGCAATCGAAAGCTGCATGATACCCTTGCCCAGCGAAGTTATTATGCCGTTGGCCGGGCAGTATCTCGTCGGCAGTCCCGACAACTGGGGCGGCATAATGCTGGCAGGGCTGTACGGAGCCATAGGCTGCACGATAGGCTCTGCCGTCGCTTACTGGATAGGCGCAGCAGGCGGCAGGCCGCTCATCGAACGCTACGGCAAGTACGTGCTCATCAACATGCACCACCTGGAAACCGGCGAAAGATGGTTCGCCAAGTACGGCGAGTTTACCGCCTTCTTCTCACGGCTGCTGCCTGTGGTTCGCACCTTCATCTCGTTCCCGGCGGGCGTGGCGCGCATGAATTTCACCCGCTTCTTGATATTCACCTTCCTGGGGTCGTTCCCCTGGTCGGCTGGGCTGGCCTGGGCAGGGGCCATGTGGCCTCCCCGCCAGATACGCGAAGCCCTGCGCCCCTTCGACATTCCCATCATCCTGGTCATCCTGCTCCTGATTGCCTGGTTCGTCGTCCGCAACTGGCGCAACCGCACAACACAAGTAGAAGTCAGCCACTGAGCGCCGGCTGACTTCCAGCCCCCACCGGACCGCTATGTTAGACACCGTACAACAACGTAATAGCCGGCTTGCCGCTATAGAGCGACTGCGTAACTCCTCGGTTATCGCCTACATGCTGCACGACAACGCCATGATCGCGGACGACGCCATACCGCAAATCTACGACAAGCTCCAGGCGTGGGGTAGGCGCGAGCGGATTGACCTTTTGCTGCACGCCCGCAGCGGAGCCGGCGAAGCGGTGTGGCGGGTGCTCAACCTGCTGCGCGAGGGGTGCGACCATCTAGGGGTTATCGTGGGCACAAAAGCCCAGGGTACCGCCGCGCTGCTTGCTCTGGGCGCGGACGAGATCGTTGTAGGCCCCCTCTCCGACCTGGGCAGCGTCGAATCGGCTCGCAAGCACCCCCTCCTGCCGCGAGACGATCTGAACCAGCCCCTGCCCACCACCTGGCACGAGTTGGAGTGGCTGTTGGAAGCGTCCGGCTCCGGCGAACGGCCCATACCCGACGCCCTGTACCAGTACATCCACCCCCTCGCCATCGCTCAGTTGCGGGAGGCCAACTTGCTGAACAGGGAGCTTACGCGCAAGGCGCTCGGTATGCACATGCCTGAATCAGGCGACAGGATAGACAAGATCGCAGACCTGTTCAACGGCGGCTTCCATTCCGCCCTCTACACCCCCAGCGCCGCCGAACTGGGCGAGATGGGGTTGCCGGTAACACAAGCCGACAGCAATCTGTGGAGGCCTGTGTGGGAGGCGGCGCAACTGTACCAGACGGCCATCTACAGCGAGCACCCCGACGCCGGCAATCCACTGGCCCTCACACGCTACGTTTGCATAATAGAGACAGTGGGCCGCACCACCGGCCTGCGCCAGACCTTCGCCCAACTGGAAGGCGGCGAGCGTGTGCTGCAAATCAGTTGGGAAACTGCCATCAAAGGCCCCAACACCAACCACCTGTAGCTGGGGGCGATACCAGGGAACGCATGCCCTTGTAACCGGAGGGATACAGGACAGTGGACAACACCATACAGTTTATTGGCGAGGAGCTAATTCGCGAGTTGGAGGCCAAGAACGCGGCGCGGGAACGGGCGCTCGCCAACAGCCGAGCCACCATACGCAATTGTGCCCACTCTATACGCGCTTCTCATCGGGGCGACATGGAGCAAGCCGGGCAACTGCTTGAGGCGGCAGGCAACCTAGTCACCGCTACACGGCAGGAGATCATGGGCACGCAGCCTGATATTTACTGGACCGGGTATGTGCAGGACGCTCAGAAGGAGTACGCCGAGGCCGGCATCGTGTTCGCTACCATCTCGGAGCGGGAGATACCCACCGCAGCCCAAATCGGAGTAGAGCCTGCCGCCTACCTCAACGGCCTGGGCGAGGCGGCGGGGGAGATGCGACGCTTCGTGCTTGACCGCATCCGGCACGGCGAGGTGGAACGCTGTGAGCAGGTGCTGGACACGATGGACGAGATATACTCGCTGCTGGTTACGGTAGACTTCCCCGACGCCATCACCGGCGGCCTGCGGCGCACCACCGACATGGTGCGCGGCGTGTTGGAGCGCACGCGGGGCGACCTCACATTTGCCCTACAGCAGCGCCAACTGACTGAGGCTCTACGCAAAGCAGGGCTAGACGGTTCAGTGCAGGCCCCGGAGCAGTTGGAGGAAGAAGCCGCAGAGGGAGAGGGGTAGCATCGTTTGCCCCGTCTTTTCTCCGATGACCTCCCCACTATCAGCGCGAGCGAAATAGGCGAGTACAGCTACTGCTCCCGCGCCTGGTGGTACCGGCACGTCGCCAAAGTGCCCCCGCCGGACAGGGCCGCAAACAGCCGCATGGAGAGCGGCGTGCAGGCGCATCGCAGGCACGGCAGAACGGTGTATGCGGCCTCGGCCCTCAGCAAGCTGGGGGTGATGCTGCTGCTGCTGGGAGCGCTCGCCCTGGCCGCCGCTTTGCTTCTCAGGTAAGCGTTCCGGCGTGGGAGCTGTCCTGCCTTGCCGACACTCTCTGCCCTCGTTACGTCCCCACCCCTTGACCCAGCACTCCGAACGCTTATAAGACACTTCTGCTAAGAGGTCAGGCTCCTCTGAAAATTTTGTAGGGGCAGGTCCCCTCCCTACCCCGAAGATCGGGGAGTACCGACCAGGGCAGGCACGAGGACCTGCCCCTACACGACATCCTTCAGGTTGCTCCACCTCAACTGCTGTGAAAATAGCCATGCTAGGCGCGAATTAGAGCCTGCCAAACCCTATTTTCATTTATGGGCGGGTGGCAACCAGCGATGAAAACCTCCTCTGAAAATAGAGATTACGAAGGGTAGGGGCACGGCGCGCCGTGCCCCTACGGACGCGCACATTTTCATCGGCGGTGGTGTCATGAGGGTCATGGCTTACTCTGACCACTTACCACTTCTGCTATTTCTGCTATAATGTACGTACATATAGCCCTCCAAACAGCCATGCCGCGAACGACCCCGTCCCAGGCTTCCCGAACCAGGAAAGGCGCAGATGAACACCAAAGACCTCCACTATTTACGCAAGTGGCGACCGCTGCTGATCGCCATTGCGCTTGTTATCGCTCTGGCGGGGAGCATCTTCCCCGGTGCGCTGCGCCCTGCATGGGCAGCCGAAGCCGGCGCGCCCGCAGCCCAGAGCTTACAGGATGCCCCTATCCCTGCGCCTGCCGCCGTAAGCAAGGGCCGCTTCCGCTATTTCCCGCAGACGGGCCACTTTCTGCACGGTCTGTTCTTCGCCTACTGGGAAACCCACGGCGCAACCCCCGTGCTGGGCCTGCCCATCACCGAGCCTATAGTCGAGGATGGGTTGACCGTGCAGTACCTGGAACGAGCCAGGCTGGAGTGGCACCCGGAGATCACGGGCGACGCCAAGAAGCAAGTGCTCCTTACCAGGCTGGGGGCTATCACCACACAAGAGAATGGCCGACTTTTCGAGCGGCTCGACGGCGGCAGCGATACTGCTGCTTCGCACTTCTTTGAGGAAACCGGGCACACCCTGTCCAACGCCTTCTTCACCTACTGGCTGCGTAACGGCGGCCTTGCCGTGTTCGGTTATCCAATCTCTGAGGAAATAGTCGAGACCAACCAGGACGACGGTCGCCTGTACACCGTGCAATATTTCGAGCGTAACCGCTTTGAGTGGCACCCGAAGAACCCCCCTACCTCCAACGTGCAGCTCGGACTGCTGGGCATCGAGTATGCCCGCGCTCATAACCTCAATCCTCTGGCCCGCATACTGCTTCCTACCTATATCACAAACGACGAGGATCTCACAGACTCGCCGCGCCTGCGCGATCTGGTGGATGCTGACCTCTTGCCCGCTGTGCAGGCGTTGGGGCGCACTCCGCAGTTCAGGTGGGTTCCCGCCCTTATAGTGCAGAACAAGATATTTGTGGAGTTCTCCGCCATAGATGAGGAAGGGGTGGCTGGGGCGTTCGTCGCCACCTACAGCAAGTCGAGACCTTATGTGATTGTCGTACCGGAAAGCGAGCGGCATGCCTCAGTCGAAGCGCTGGCAAGCGTGCTGGCCCATGAAGCCACCCACGCTTACGATACGATCAGTGGGGTGATTGACCCCCGCTCCAGTTGCAGCGTAGAAGAGGAAGTGCGAGCCTACCTCAACGGCCTGGGAGCCTGGCTGGTGCTGCAAGGGGAGGATGCCTTGCAGCGCAAGTACAAGGCCGGCAGCCTCGACGCCGACATCAACCACTCGCTGCGCGGCTTCAACAGCGGCAGCACCGGCCTCGACCTGGACTTCAACCTGCCTTCGGCTCGCGCATTCCTGGAGGTTCTGTACGGGCTGGATTGCGGCAAATAACAAGGAGGAACGGATGATAACAGAGGTAACGGACAAGAATATAGAGGTCGGCGGCTATGCTCTATCGAGCGGGCCTGGGCAGGAGACATCGGTGATTGGCTTCGTCACCAACATCGGCAGCGAGCCTATCTACAACATCCAGGTGTCGGCCAGGCTGGATGACCCCAATGGCGAAGAGCTGGTCACGGGGTGGGACACCTACTTGAAAGAGGTGATTGTGGCTCCAGGCGTCGCCGCTCCGTTTAGGTGTCTGCTGGGCGAAGTAAGCGCACAAGGGGAGCCGTATGTAGAGGCGAGCGCCGACGACTGGGTGGAGGCTAGTAGCGCCACGATGTACGCGCCCGCCTCGGGTCTCGCAGTAGCAGACGAAGAACTGTCCCCCACAGAGGAAGGCGCGAACCGCATGGTCGGCATGATTGTAAACGAGGCCGAGGCAGGGGCAAGCGAGGTGGTTGTGCTGGCGACTGCCTTTGACGAGAGCGGCGAAATAGTGGACACCGGCAGGGCTGATATAGGCACGATGGCGGCGAACAGCAGCATGCGCTTCGAACTGTTGTTCCTTCGCCCCAATGCAACAATCGGTAGGTGCGACAGCCTAGTGTTGGGGTTCGCCCTGGGGGCGTAGGGCGTACTACGCCCCTATCGCCTGTCGAGCACGCCCTGGGGCAGCCCTTCCAGGTCTAGCCTGGACATGTCCTGGTTAGGTATTGCCCCAGGCTTGCCCTCTGCCGGATTGTAGAAAATGCGCTGAGTGTGATAGGCGAACTCTATGTCGTCTTCCTCGGCGAACCGTTGCAGTATCTCCTCCCAGATTGATTGCACGCTGTCGCGACGTCCCTTTGGCTCGCACAAATAGCGGATGGTAAGCAGCACGCCGTAGTCTTTGGCGCTGGTGTAGACGGACGGTTCCATCTTGAAAGAGCTGAGGAACAGCTTTCGGGCAGCCTGCTTGAGTTGCCTTCGGGCAGGCTCAACGGCGGCCTCAGAATAGTGGGAGGCGATCTCCAGCAGTATCTGCTTGGCCTTTTTCCAGTTGCTTTCGAAGGTGACTACCACCGGGATTTCGTTCCAGATGTGGTGGAAGGTGATGCTGTAGTTGACCAGCGGCTCGCGGAATACCCTGCCGTTGGGGATGTAGATCAGCCTGCCGGTATACTGGTCGGCCTCCACCCAGTTGCCTATCTCCATGATGAGGAACTGGAAAAGTCGCATATCCACCACATCGCCCGCGTGGCCGCCTATCTGCACGCGGTCGCCCACGCGGAAGGGCCGGCGGGTCATGATAAAGACCCAGGCCGCCAGGTCGAGCACCACGTCGCCCAGCGCCACCGCCAGGCCCGCCGACAGCAGGCCCAGGAAGGTAAGGATGGAGCGAAACCCCTCGAACCACACCCGCGTTACCACCAGTACGCCCAGCACCACAGCGATATAGAGCGAGGACTTGCGCCACTGGTAGCGGTACTGCGGGTTCTTCACCCGCCGGTCCACAACTTGCAAGGCAACCAGGCGCAAGACCACCAGCGCCACGATCACCGTGACCGTAGCCCCTATCTGCCCCACCGCCGAGGAACTGATGCCGAATGTGCGCTCTATCCAGGCGCCTAAATCGCCCATTTACAAGCAATCCCCTTTCCGAATGAACCTCTGCGGCTCACTCTTAATCTCCATACGCTATGACGCTAAACACAAAGACACAAAGACGCAAAGGACGCCGCAAAAGTTCTTGTTGTTCTCGGCAAGATGTAATTCACCGCCGAGGCGCGGAGCACGCAGCGGTTTTTCTTGTCGTCCCCATAACCGAGTGATGCTTTGATCAACAACATCAAAAATAGTACCAACATGCCGGCATGGCGGTGCAGTTTGCGAATGCCCTGCACTATGCCATTCTATTCTACCACCCCTAACCTAATTTATGGCGTAGGCCGTGAGAAAGGCCAACAATACGCTAAATGCATTAGAACCTGGCGGCCCTTCCCGCGTTATAATAGTAGCGGTCTAAATGTAAGTCGTGCTTTTATCCCTTTAATTGGGAGAATCGTTTTATAGGCGCGACTTCCAGTGAGGAACTGAGGGCATACGTAACAGGAGGAAAGAGTTGAACAAACAGAGGATCGTTGCATTGGGTGGGGTGGCTGTGCTCATGGTGACCATGCTGCCGGCGGCGGGCTACCGGGTAGAGGCCGCGCCCCAGCAGGCGCCGATAGCGCAGGCGGCCCCCGACACTACTGC
>JBBSIX010000052.1:0-14323 GCA_038231875.1 Chloroflexia bacterium
CCACTCATCGACGATCCCGGCGGCGCGGCTGTCATCCCAGAGCACGTTTGGGTGTACCGGCTGCATAGCCTCGTCCAATAGCAGCAGCCCGCCCATGTGGGTGGTCACACCTATGCACGACATCGCTTCGGGCTCCCCACCCGAGCGGGACACGGCCTCACGCAGCAGCTCCACAGCTAGGGCCCAGGCGCCTTCGGGGCTCTCCTCGTGCCAGCCGGGTCTCGGGTGCTGGGTGGTCTGGTCCCGGCGAGCCACGGCACGCTCATTACCCTGGCTGTCGAACAGCACACTCTTTACGACTGAAGTACCCTTATCGAGGGTCAAAATATAGCTCATAATGGGCCCCTGCCAATTCGCAGTTATAACGTTAAGCAGCTTGCTCAGCGCTACTACTGCGTCTGAACCGTCTCAATAACCCGCGGAGAAAACCGGACCTACCTTTCTCCCGCACTTCCAGTAGAGAGTAGCCCGCCACGGCCAGCACGAGGATGATGCCTCGGATGATCCACTGCCAGTATGTAATGACGCCAAGCAGGTTGAGCACATTCGCCAGCACCGCCAGCACCAGGGCGCTCGCGAGGGCACCCCACGGGCTGCCACGCCCACCCGCCAGGCTGGCGCCGCCCAGCACGGTGGCTGTGATGCTGTCGAAAACGTACGTGCTGCCGATGTGCGGGTCGCCTGAGCCCGTGCGCGCCGCCAGGAAAAGCCCTGCCATGCTGGCGAGAAGCCCGGCCGCAACGTACACACTGAGTTTCACCCGGCCGACAGACACGCCGGAAAGCCTCGCCCGGCCCTCATCTCCTCCCACGGCGTACGTCTGCAGTCCGAAGCGAGACCTGGAGAAGTGCATAGCCAGGAAGCCCAGCACCCCAAGGGCCACGATGGGAGCTACGGGCAGAGTACCTATCTGGGCTGTGGCGATGGCGCGGAAGTCGCGTGGCACGGAACCGCCCGGCACCGGCCGCAGGTAGAGGTTCACACCCTGGAGGCAGAACATAGTAGCAAGTGTAGCCAAGAAAGGGGGCAGATTGAGGCGCCCGATCATCAGCGCGTTTGCACAGCCTACCAGCACCCCGGCCAGCAGGCACGCAACCACGGCCACAGGCGCGCCTGGGTAGCCGGGCTGCATCAGCCCGGACGCAATGATTGTGGAGAGGGTCACAGTCTCGCCTACCGAAAGGTCTATGCCGCCGGTGATGATGACCAGCGTCTGGCCCACGGTGGTGAGCAACAGGGGCACCGACTGCACAAGCACATTTCGTATATTGCCGCTCGTGGCGAAGTTGGGCACCCACAGCCACGCGATCATGAGCATCACCAGCAGGATAACTGCCGGCGCGCCGTTTCTCGCCCCAACGTGGTTATTCGAGCGTGCTCTTTTCGGTTGCCTGGCCTGCAACAGCAGGGACTCCTTCATGGAGGTTTACTCCTTCGATTGCCTGTTCCAACGCTTCTGCCCCGCCGGTGCCGGGGGCAGTCTGCCCCGTAATCGCCGCAAGAATGTCCGCCTCCCGGCGATCGCGCTGGGAGAATGAGGCAGCCACTCTGCCCTTGTAGAAGGCGTAGATGCGGTCGGCAAGGCCAAGCGCCTCGGCCATATCGCTGGTGGCGATAAGCACACCCCTACCCTCGTCGGCGAGCGCCCTGAGCAGCTTATATATCTCCGCACGGGCTCCGACGTCCACGCCCGCGGTGGGATCTACCAGCACCAGCAGCTTTGTGTCGGCTGCTAACCATCTACCCAGCACCACCTTCTGCTGGTTGCCGCCACTCAACGACTCGGCGGCCGCGCGAAGCCCGCGCGCCTTGATGTTGAGCGACTGCATCAGCTTGCCCACGCTGCCGCGCTCCAGTGCTGTGTTTACCCAGCCGAACCGTGACCAGCGATTCAGCGCCGCCAGGGAGAGGTTCTCTTGGACCGACAGCACCTTCAGCACGTTCTCGGCGCGGTCCTCGGCAACGAACCCCACGCCGGACTTGAGGGCAGCGGACGGCCCGCCCGCGTTGAATGGCTTACCCTCGAACAGCATCCTGCCCGACGTCGCCGGCGGGTCGCCATAGATAGAGTGGGCTACCTCGAAGGCGCCATGCCCCGCCAGGCCCACCAGCGCCACCACCTCGCCCGAGCGCACCTCGAGGCTCACATCCTCGAAGGCCAAGTGACGCGTGAGCCCCGCTGCCTGCAGTATGGCGCCACCTGGCAAGGCTGTAGGTGACGGCGGGTACATGTCGCCTATCTCGCGCCCTACCATAAGCGACACAATGCGCCCCGGCGTTGCCTCCTGCGGGGTGAGCGAGCCGACCGTCGCACCGTCTTTCAGTACTGTCACGCGGTCCACGATATCCACTATTTCGTGCAGCCTGTGCGTGACGTAGATTATGGATGTGCCCGCCCGCTTTATCTCCCACAGGATGTCCATCAGGCGGCGGGTATCCTCGACCGTGAATGCCGCCGTCGGCTCGTCAAGTACGATCAGCTCCTGGGCATCCTGCAGCACCCGCATGATGTCCAGGAGCTTTCGCTGTCCTACGGAGAGCGATCTCACCGGAGCATCAGGGTCTACGTCCACGCCGAAGCGCTCGGCCTGTGATTGGAGCGCAACCCGCGCTGTGCCCCAATCGACCCAGCCCGGCCCACTGAGTGGCTCGCGCCCGAGAGCAAAGTTCGCCGCCACGCTCAAGTCGGGCAGCAAGGCCGAGTCCTGGTGCACTATGCCGATACCCCGGCGCCGAGCTTGCGCAGGTGAGTGCGTGCCGACGACCTCCCCGTTCCAGCGTATAGTTCCCCGGTCGGGCGCATAGACGCCGCCGATGATCTTCACGAGCGTTGACTTGCCCGCTCCGTTCTCACCCAACAGCGCGTGGAACTGTCCCGGCTGCACTTCGAGGCTCACACCTCGAAGCGCAACTGTCCCACCAAAGGTCTTTACGATGTTATCTACCTGTAGCAAAGCTGGCCTGCCTGCTTCCGACTCACATTGTAAGGCATGGGGCACTCACCATGTCTTTTTCAGCTATTTACTTGTTTAACAGGTTCTTGAGCACGTCATCAGGGAGCCTCGTGCCGACCCAGCCGCTGTCGGGCAGCGCGGGCTTTACGAACTTGTCCAGCGTCGAGTTATTGATGTCGTACTGGGTGGGCGTGAGCATCGGCTGTACGGTCTTCCCCTGCAGAGCATCGAGCGCCGCATCAAGCGCCGTCACGCCGATATCCGTGGGGTCGGCGATAACGTAGGCATTCAGTTTGTTGGCCTGCCAATACTTCAGGAAGCCGTTGCTACCGCCGATACCAATCATGGGGATAGTGGTCACGTCGTAGTTGGCATTCTTCAGGCTCTCGGCTGCCGCCCAGGTCATAGCGTCACCGATAGAGAGAACGCCGTTCACATCAGGGTGGTTGGCCAGGCAGTTGGCTACGGCGGTCTTGGCCTTGTCGAAGGCCCAGTCGGCGTACTCGGTGCAGACCATCTTGATGTCAGGATACTTCTTGAGGGCTTCCTCAACACCGGCCCACTCGTCGGCTTCTGCCGCCAGGCCCGCGATACCGCGCAGTGCGATCACGTTGCCCTTGCCGTTCATCGTCTTACCGAGCCAGTCGGTGGTTATGCGTGCCCATTCGTGGTAGGGAGGGAACGCCCGGGCTACGACCTTATCACTCTTGAGATCCGAGTTGAACACGACCACCGGTATGCCCGCGGCAATCGCCTGCTCAACGGCCGGAGTAAGTGCCGTATCGGATGCAGGAGCCACAAGCAGTACGTCTACTTTGCGCGTGACCAGGTCTTCAATATCCGATATCTGCTTGTTGGCATCGCCGCCGGCATCCGTAACGATCACGTCCTTGATCATGTCAGGTCGCTGCTTGCCGGCGTACTTGATCTCCTCGATCATCTGCACCCGGAACGAATTGGCCACGGAGACGTTTGAGACGCCTACCAGGTAGGGCGGCGGTTTCATGGCACCTGTGCCTGTGCCCGCGGTCGTGCTTGTAGCATCTGCGGGAGCAGAAGTTGCCTGCACCGCGGGTGCCGTAGTGGCAGACGGCTGTACAGGTGTTTGGGTAGCTACGTCTGAGCCGCACGCCGATACAACGGCCGAGAGCGTCAGCATTAACGTTATGCCAAGTACGCGAGATTGTTTCATAACCTTTCCTCCTCAGTTAACTTTGTCCGTTTAGATCGACATTTTGTTGTTCACTCAAGTGCGCCAGACTAAGACAGCAGGCCTCACCTCCCCATCCGGCGCGTTTGCAACACAGCCGCCGCCACCACGATTATGCTGAGCAACACTGAGCGCAAAGTAACAGGTATACCCAACTGGATCAGGATGCCGGTGAGCACGGCAAGTATCACCACGCTTACCGCAGTGCCGGCCACTCCCCCTTCGCCGCCCGTGAACTTGGTGCCGCCGATAATGACGGCAGCTATAGAGTTGAGCACGTAGGGATCGCCTGCTTCGAGGGTGCCTACACCCACGTACCCGGCCAGCACCAGGCCGCCTGCGGCAGCAAGTACCGACGAAAGCACGTAAGCCAGGATGGTTACGCGGTTTACCGGCACGCCGGCAAGCTGCGCCGCCCGCCGGTTGGCACCGACCGCGTACAGGTGCTTGCCGAGGACTGTTTTGTGCAGCACCAGCCCCACGATCACAATAGCCGCGGCGAACACCAGGTCCGACACCGGAAAGATACCCCAACGACCGTTAGCCACAAAGCGTATCGACTCGGGGATCGAGCCGCCGGGGGCACCGTGGGTGTAGACCCACGAGATGCCCTCTACCACCGACATCACTCCTATGGTGGCAATCAGCGGGGGCAGCCGCAGCCCGATGATCAGGAGCCCGTTGACCAGGCCCACCCCCGCGCCCGCCAGCAAGCAGAGCACAACTCCCGGCAGCGCCCATTCGGGACGCCCTTGCATAATGCCGCTCCCCAGCACCAGGCTGAGGGTGAGCACCGCACCTACCGAAAGGTCGAGCCCACCCACCAGGACAACCAAGGTTTGCCCGAGGGCTACCAGCAGCAGAGGTGTAGCCTGCTGCGCAAGGGCTAGCAAACGCTCGGGCAGCAGAAAGCCGGGGATGGCGATCCCTGCCCAGATGAGCAGGAAGAGCATGGTCAGCCAGGCTGGCGTCGACTGGGCGCTCATGGCTTCGGGCAGCGTTCTGCGGGTGTTAGCTTTGCTTGCAAGCATCTATACTACCTCGGGTAAGATGGTCAGTATGTCGGCTGGAGCTAGAAAGCGAAGAACCGGGCCGGGTTGTCTACCACCATCGCCCTGGCGGCCTCTTGCGATATGCCTTCCGATACCAGCCACGGGATGAAGCGCCAGAGTATATAGGTCAGGCCGGGGCCGCCTCCGCTCGATGTCCAGTAGGACAGCCTGCCGAAATCGCCGGCGAGCATAATCTGTCCACCGTAGCCCTCGGAGACCAGGCGAACGAGCATCTCTACGCGGTCGCGGTCGGGCACATACTTCTCTTTGCTCAGCTGGTCGTAGATCAGGTAAGCGCCCGTATCGAGCATCGCCTTATGGTAGTCGTATTCAAGCTTACGGTCGACGTGACCGAGAGCCACCCTGGTAGGGTCGACCCCCTCTTGCTTGAGAGCGGCAACCTGTTCAAGCCCCATGGTGCCGTTCTGGGTATGGGTGGAAATCGGCGCGCCTGTTGTGCGGTGCGCGCGTGCTACCGCCTTCAGCACCTTGCCCTCGCCTTCGGTGATCGTATTGAGGCTGGTGGCCACTTTCATCACCCCTGCGCGTACACCAGTATCTTCCACGCCCACCGTCACCTCGCGGGTGAAGATCGCCTCCAGCTCTTCCGCCGTGTGGACAGCCGTTATGCGTTGGGAGAACGACTCCTTGTGCAGACCGGTCGTCATTATGATGTGGATACCTGTTCGTTCGGACAGCTCCCTCAACTCCCTCGGGCTGCGGTTGTAGTCAGCCGGCGACATCTCGACCACGGCGTGGCCACCTGCCAGCTTAAACAGCTCCAACTCCCTGGCAGCAAGATCGGGCGCCAGCATCATAAAATCCTGATCTGCAGCCTCGGGGCTCCAGTCGGGCGGACCACCGAGCAGGTGCTCGTGAGCGTAAGTGACACCCAGTTGCGCCGGATCAATAGCACCGGTGACAGTGATTACCTGCGGCATGTATGTTACCTTTCTCTGCTCACGGTCCAACCTGCGCTTTTTTGCCTATTGACGTGAGCCCAAATCAGCTTTATACTCATTATATCATTATAATGACTAAATGCAAGACCTAATCTCGACAAGAGGTGGTGCGAGTTTGTTAGTAGCAAGAACGAGCCTTTTACCGCTGTACGCCCAGGTAAAAGAGGCGCTGCAGGCCGAGATCGAGAGCCAGATGAAGCCGGGTGATGCCCTGCCGAGCGAGCCTGAGCTGGAGAAGCGCTTCAATGTCAGCCGTATCACTGTGCGGCGCGCCCTGGATGAGCTTGTGTCTGATGGGCTGATAGTGCGGCAGCAGGGCAAGGGCACTTTCGTACGTGCGCTGCCCATTGCCCAGGAGCTTACGCTGCTTTTATCCTGGTCAGCCCAGATGCGCCAGATGGGACTTGAGCCCAGGAGCGCCAATTGCGAGATCGACCGTGTGGAACCGACAAAGGAACAGGTTGCGCAACTGGAGCTGGCGCCTGGTGAGCGGGTTGTGCGGATACGCAGACTGCGCCTGGCAAATGACGACCCTATCTGCATTATGACCAACTACATCCCGGAAGGCCTCGTGCCGGGGCTGCTCACGAAGGGCCTGGTGGCCGACTCATTGTACGCCACAATGGCCGAATACGGCATCAGGCCCGCTCGCGCCGAGGACCGTGTGGAGGCTCGTCCCGCGACAGAGTGGGAGGCGCATATGCTGCAGATTGGCCAGTGGATGCCTCTCCTGCAGGTTACCCGGCTCACCCGCGATACGTTGAACAAGCCCCTCTACATTGCTGTTGTGACTAATCGCGCCGACAAGTACGTCTATACTGTCCATTTCGGCACACAGGCCGGCACCTGACCTCAGACGCAACCGCGTTCTGTATTGCCCGTAACATAATGACCCTGGAGGACCAAAACAGCATGGACAAGCCACAGGAAGCAGCAACAGCGGCCCAGGATGCCCCATCGGCCGGGGTACCTATTTTGCCGACGAGCGTAGTGGGCTCTTACTCCTGGCCAAGCTGGGTGTGGAGCGGCCTTGAGGCGTACAAACGGGGAGAATTCGGCCCTGCCGACTGGAGCGAGATGCTCGATGACGCGGTTGACACTGCCATCCGCGATCAGGAAGACGCGGGCGTCGATATCATCTCAGACGGCGAGATGCGCCGTGTGGGCTTCTTCACAGCCGAGTTCTACGGCCATCTGACCGGCCTGCGGCCCATCGAGCCGGAGCGGCGAAAGGGAGTAGGCGGCCACGACCAGCAGCACAGGCTGGAGGTGCTGGAGTCGATCTCTGCACCGAACGGTCTGGGCGTGGTCGCGGAGTACCTTTACGCTCGCAAGCGCACGCATAAGCCTATCAAAGTGACCCTGCCTGGCCCTTTCACCCTGTCGGGCCGCCTCGCGACAGGCTCCGTGTACCCGCATCGCATGGACGCAGCCTGGGCCTTCGCGCCGATCCTGAATGCCGAGCTGCGGGCGCTCGAAGCGGCGGGCGCGGAGTTTATCCAGGTAGATGAGCCCTCCCCCGCTATCCACCCGGACAGCCCCACGGACTTCGCGGAGGTGTTCAACGCAGCCGTTGAGGGAGTGGGCGTTAAACTGGCTGCCCACCTCTGCTTCGGCAATTACGTTGGTAGACCGCTGGCCAAGCGCACCTACGAGCCGGTGCTCGACAGGATGCTCCGGTTCAACGTCGCCCAGTTGGTGCTGGAGTTCGCCAACCGCGAGTTGGCGGAACTGCCTTTGTGCCGCGATATTGCCGCGCACAAGGAGCTTGCGGTCGGCCTGATAGACATCAAGAACTACTACATCGAGACGCCGCAGGACGTTGCGGACCGCATACGCAGGGTGCTCGAGTATGTGCCTGCAGAGAAGTTATCGATCGTGCCCGACTGCGGTTTCAGCCAGACGGCGCGCTGGGCAGCCCGAGGCAAGCTGCACTCAATGGTTGAGGGCACAAAGCTCGTAAGGGGTGAGTTGTAGCCTGTAGCGCTGCAACGTAGATCCTTGCCAAGCCGAGTAGTGGTGTGGCTGGGTTCTTCAGCATTAATCACAGTTTATTTTGGCCCGTGAGTACCATCGGAACCGAACTGGACGCCACCACACCGAGGAATGGGTCGGTGGAATTCGTCAGTGGAGTGAAAGCACCGCACAGCCGCATAGCCGTGCCACCTACGACCATCTATCGGACATATTGAACCGAGAACCTTTGCTCTCCCAAGTAAAATCTGCTATTGCCTTACGGCTCGCGAATGCCGTGACGCAACGCCAGCACCACTGCCTGGGTGCGGTCCTGCACCTCTAGCTTGGAGAGGATCGCGCTGACGTAGTTGCGAACCGTACCTTGGGAGAGAAACAGACGCCCCGCGATCTCGCTGTTGGTCAGGCCCTCGGTCATCAGCTTTAGCACAGCTTGCTCACGCTCATTAATAGGACTTTCGCTCAGGCAAGATTAAGGGCAGGGATGTGATGGTTACGTAGTTCAGCACGCAAGTAATCACTGAGCAAATCCGACTGAGCACGATATAATGACTTGCCGAGCCGCTGGGTAGCCACCTAGAGAGACAACCAGGCATGGTAGCAACAAGCAATATGGTTGCGCTGAGAACGAGCCTTGCGGCACTGACACGCCTCAGTACCCGTGAGTTGCTTCAATTCGCGGTGAAACTGTTCGACTTGCCAACGCACCTCATTCTCTTCTTGAACAGAGTGCGTGGTCGCCTCGTCTGGGCGATCACCGTTCGTGATCATCCATACAAGGAAGTTGATGAGGGCTATGCCATTTGTGGCAACTATCTTGAACAGTCGTACTTTGAAGGGCATCTCTTTGAGCTTGACTATGATACCACTCAGCAGTTGTGCCTCCGACCACTCGATTTGCTGAAGGTGTATGTAGCCTCCCTCTTTGCTGAGGCTCACCAGCCTGTTGACAGAGGAAGAGGATTGTCTCTTGGTGGTGACGAATACCAAACCAAGCCGTATCACCATCTTGAGGTTAGTAACAGACGCGTACCAACTGTCGAACAGCACTCCCCTAGCCTGTACTCTCTTGTTAGAGACGGCATTCGTAAGCATATCTCTGAAGTGGTCGTTCTTGCTCTTGCCGTCTTGTTGTGGCGCGTAGATGCGGTAATCAATAGGGTAGTAGTTACCCGATGCCCCGTCAGTATGCACCAGGTTGACCACGCCTATCCCCCTCACCAACCCTCCCGCCGCTCCACTGTACTGCTTACGGACCAACTTAATCTGGGTGGAATAGCGTTTGTCTTGCACCGAGTCGTCCACTATTAGGTACGCCTTTTCGGTATCATTGAGCAGAGGCTGCACCAGGTCCCAAAGTTGGTGTGCCGTGCTCTTGGCTTGTGCCAGGTAGTCCGAGACCGCATCATGGCTCACTCCTTGCAGATGTTTTGCCAGGTTAGTGCAGGTGTAGTTGGCTGGCGTGCTGATTAGGTATTCGATGTACTGGCGTTTTGTTATCATGCTTGTACCTTATCATATCTCCCTTGCTTCGGTCCAAGCGAAAGTCCTAATTAAGAGTCCCTAGCCGCAAACGCTGCGGCGCAGGATCGGTCGGCATTGTATTCAGCCTGTTGAGCAATTGCCCAACGACAGCCGGATCGAGGTGCGTTTTGCCCGCGACCGTTTCTTTGACGGCAGTTATCAACCGCTCGCGAGGCGTATCTTTGAGCAAGTAACCGGCCGCGCCCGCACGTATGGCAGCCATCACCCATTCGGAATCGTCAAACGTGGTGAGCACCAGCACCGGCAATTCAGGGTGGGCACGCCGTAGCGCTGCCGTTGCCTGCACCCCATTCATGCCAGGCATCTTCAAATCCATCAGCGCGATGTCCGGTTTCACGCGTGGCGCCAGGTCCAGTGCGCTTTGCCCCTCAGCGGCGATTCCCACCACGTGCTGGGCCGGGTCGGTTTCCAGGATCATTTGTAACCCATCGCTGACCAAAGCCTGGTCATCGCACAAAAGAATACGAATCGTCATAGGGGCAATTCCATGCTGAGGGTAGTTCCGCCACGTGGGCCGCTAACGATGCGGACGTAGCCCCGCAGCGCGTGGACGCGTTTCTCTAGCCTGAAGGGTGTAAAAACTCGTACGCGCTTGAAAAATCCACCGAAATAGCAGCTGTAGAGCCCTGGTCTGCGACAAGGCATAGCTCATGCAGTTCATGTGGGCATGTTTTATCTCGCCTTTACCCAAATGCTCGCTTTATTGTACGACTGGTTTACGCTCCTTCGCCGCACCAATAAGCAGAAGGATCTCGAAATCCTCATCCTAAAGCGCTGCGCCTCTCACAATGGGAGAAGCTTGGCTTAGCTGCTCTGGCAGCCAGGTTCATGGAGTTTGGTCGTGGTAGCAAGGCCAAGCTCAATCAGACGCTGCTGTTGTTTAAGCCGGACACCGTGTTGAATTGGCATCGCCACCTCGTGCGACGCAAATGGACTTTTAGCCAAGCACCGAAAAACGGTAGACCAGCCATCGACCAGGAATTACAGCAACTGGTTTTGCAACTTGCCAAAGAAAATACTATTTGGGGCTACGGCAAAATTCATGGTGAACTGCTGAAGCTGGGCTTTAAGATTAGCCAATCTACTGTCTGCAACATCCTGAGGCAGCACCGCATACCGCCCGCGCCCCAACGAACAAAACAGGGCGGCAGCTGGAGCGCGTTGCTAAAGCATTATGGCACCCAACTGCTCGCGTGCGACTTCTTTACGGTGGAGACTGTCCGGCTTAAAACCCTGTACAGCTTGTTCTCTATAGAAGTTGGCACGCGGCGCGTGCATTTTGCTGATTGTACCGCTCATCCAACAGCAGAATGGGTCACCCAGCAAGCACGACAGCTGACCTGGAAGCTGCAGGGCGAACAAAAGCAGGTGAAGTTCCTAATCCGTGATCGTGATGCCAAGTTCCCGCCCAGTTTCGACCGGGTATTTGTGGATGAAGGCATCAGAATTTTGCGGACACCATACCGGACACCGGTGGCGAATGCGTATGCCGAAAGATGGATAAGATCAGTGCGCGAAGAGGCGCTGGATAGGCTGTTGATCATCAATCAAGCCCATTTGTGACAGGTAATGACCGAATATACTGCCTACTATAATGAAGCCCGCCCACACCAGGGTATCGAACAGCGTTGTCCTATTCCGATCAGTTCACGCGCCAGAGCCGGCAACGTACATTGTCGAAATGTGCTTGGCGGTGTAATCCACGACTATCAACGCAAAGCTGCTTGACGGATCTTATTGCCCAGATCAGTTTTTGTACCATTCAGGGTAGGGGGTAGGGATGCAAGGACTACCGGACGACCTGCAAAACCCGCGAACCCCCTTTGTATTGTGGTATACTTTTTCAGGACGTAGGGTTACATTCAGCTTTGCTACCTTTCCCTACCCTGCATCCTTCATGCGGCACTTGCCACACCAGCAGCGGTAAACTTAGCGGTAGACCGCCCTTTCTCCCCTGCAAGCCGACTGCACCAGTGACCTTACCCACCCCATATACTCTGCCGGTGCGCGCGCTTTCCTCTTGACCGGCAGTCTGAGGAGTAGAGCTAATGTACATGCGCTTTGCAGCGAATACAGCGAATACAGCGAATGGAGCAGATAAAGCGAGTGAAACAAGATGCAGACGAGCGCTTCTCCGCACTGGGGTCGCCACAGTAGACACTTTGGGGAACGCAGACGGTGCGGGCAGGACAGGTGATGTAGGTGTGACAGATACTCTGCCTCTACACCCTGGTCTACACCCTCTACACCCCAGCACCGGCACCCCACGCACCACCCGCACCACCGGCAGGCTCTCGGTGCAACGAACACCGCTCATGCCGAGCCGACTGAATAGGACAACCTCCTCCCTACCCGGTGTGCGGATGCGAGTGGTGTTCGCCCTCATGTTGCTTGTGCCTCTGCTGGGTGTGGCGGCGGCTGCCCCCTCTCGTGCCGGTGCCGGACCAGGAGCCGGGTCAGGAGCCGAAACTGGGGCAGGCACTCCCACCAGTGCCGGCAGTACCAACACCACCGGCAGCACCGGCACAAACACCACCAGCACCAATAGCGCGGCTGTGCCCTGTTCCTCCAACGGCACATGGACCTCTGGGGAGGTGAACCTCTACTGGCTCGATGTGGAGCAGGGTGACAGCCAACTCATCGTGGGTCCCACCGGCAAGACCCTGCTCATTGACCTGGGCGAGACTTCCTTCAACACCACAGGCTCCAACACCAAAGCCTCCTCTGTAGCCGCCAGGATACGCACCATCTGCGGCACAGGCAACGATCCTGTGGCCCTCGATTACGTGATGATTTCCCACCACCACCTGGACCACATCGGCTACGCCGCCAACCCCTCCGACCTGAGCACCTACGGCAACGGCCTCTACCAACTGCTCACACCCGGCGGGCTCGGCTTTACTGTGGGCACATTCATAGACCGAGACGACGGCACCTGGACCGATACCAACAGCAACGGCCTGTGCGATGTGGGCACTTCCACCAACCCCTCCAACGAGATAGAGTGGCACAACGCAGGCACTACCTCTCAGACCGCTCGCCGCTTCATCTGCTGGCTGTACGGCCCCTCGAACCAGGCGGACCGCTCGATCATCGAGGGACACGTGACCACCCTCACCAACAGCAACAGCGCCTCCTGGCCTTCCCCCGACCTGGGCACGGGTGTAAGCGTCACCATCCTCAACGCCAACGGCAAGGATACCATGCAGGCGGACGGCGTTACCCCCGTCAGCGGCGACCACACCACGCAAGGGGGCAACGGCCCTCCCTCGGAGAACGACTACTCGGTGGCCGTGAAAGTCACCTACGGCAACTGGAAGTACGCCACCGCAGGAGACTCGGACGGAGAGTACAACACCTCGGCCAACAGCTACACCTACAACAACATCGAGACGAAGATAGGACCTCTGTTCGGCAACGTAGACACCATGAGGGCCAACCATCACGGCAGCGACCACTCCTCAAGCCAGGGCTATATAGACACTCTCAAGCCCGAAACAGTGTTCATATCGTGCGGGAGCAACAGCTACGGACACCCGGGCAACCGCATGCTGACCGCCCTGCGAGGCGTGTCCAACGACAGGGGAGCGAATGCCGGTGCGGACATATACCTGGCGAACAACCCCTGCGACCGCTATCAGTCCGACGGAGTGACGCCCACCGACTACACAGGCACCCTCAACTCCAACGGCGACGTGGTGCTGCGTACCACCAACGGAGGCAGCGGCTACACGGTCTACTACGACACAGGCTCCCGCTCCTACACCGCCTACGCCTACACACCTACTCCCACTCCCACCAACACTCCAACGAACACGCCTACCAATACCCCAACGAATACACCTACCAATACCCCAACGAATACACCTACCAACACACCCACCAATACACCTACACCGACGGCAACACCGGCAGGACCCTCGTCTGTGGTAATCAACGAGTACCTGATGGCTCCACAGAGCGCGTACACTACAGAGTGGATAGAGTTGTACAACCCGGCGAGCAACGCCATAGACATAGGGGGGCTGTATCTCGACGATGTAGCGGGCGGGGGCGGCGCACCGAGGCAGATACCGGCGGGCACGACTATCGGAGCGCACGGCTACTATGTGATGGACATCGCCAGTGGGTTCCTCAACAACACAGGGACCGAGTGGGTGAGGTTCTTGAGCATAGTAAACGGAGCAGAGACGGTTTACGACCAGACCTCGTATTACCTGGGGAGCACACAATACGACAAAGTGTTCCACCGCACAGGGGACGGCGGCAGTTGGTGCGGGAGCATCTCCACCAACGTGACGAAGGGCAGCGCCAACCCGAACACCTGCCCTTGACCCCGGAACCCCTAGCATTTGCATGTAGCATCCTGTGAAAAGCGCCGGACCCTCCAAGCTCATACAACCCTCAGAGCCTGCGGCCACTGTGGACGCTGTGGACCCTGGAGAGGCTGGAAAGGCTATCGAGGTTGAGGAGCTTGGGGAGGGTAGCGGCCTCATGAGGAGAGTGGAAGTGGGGCGGACTGCCGGCACAAAGAAGCTGTGGTTCGTACCGGCAGCCCTGGTGGGTTTGATCCTGGTGGTGCTGGTGAGTTGGGCAGCCGCTGTGCTGTGGTGGAGCCGCCCCAGC
>JBBSIX010000053.1:0-14228 GCA_038231875.1 Chloroflexia bacterium
AGTGGACTGGTCGCCCTGCCTGTTGGTCGGCTGGACGGCGCTGCTGCCGTTATTGACCAGCAAGTACACCACCAGCAGCAAACCGACCACCAGCGCGCCCACTACCCCGCCGATGACCATAGGAAAGGGGTCGCGCCGTGGCGGGGGTGTACCTGGGGGCCGGTTGTCTACGGGTACGGAGCGTACCGGCGTTTTATCTCTTGGGGTTTCGTTCATGCGGCTGTTTTATCTGCCTCCTGCATTCCTGGCTAAGAAGAGTGTTGGGAACGGGACCGCGCGGAACCGGGATAACTTACTTTGACGAGGCGCCGGGTTTTACCGTGCTTGCGCGATGTAGCCTTCCATGGCGTTCGCCTGAATACCGCCTATACTGACGGCTTTGATCGTACCGTCGGGGCCGATAAAATATGACATCGGAATGTTGAACGCCTGGTATTTGACCCCAAGCTCCTGGCTGTCGTCTTGCACAAAGTCCCAATTGTAGTGGAACTGATTTAGATAGTCAAGAACCAGACCGGGAGTGTCGCGCGGGCCAAGAGAGATGCCTATGATGGTAAGGTCGTCCTTGTGCTTGTTGTACACCTTCTGCATTTCGGGCATCTCGGCGCGGCAGGGCGGGCACCATGTGCCCCAGAAGTTGAGCCACACCGCTTTGCCCCTGAGATCCGTGAGGGACATCTTCTGGCCGGTGCGCGCATCGGTCCACTCAAAATTAGGCGGGATGGAGCCTTTGGTGACGGAGCCGGTCTGCGAGACGTTGGAGACTACCGGGACTTTGCTTTGCACGCTGGGCATGCCTGCCGGGGAAGTGTTCTCAATCGAACCTGTCCCCTCGACCGGCGGCGTATTGCGTGCGCCAAGCATGAACACTAGAGCCGAGAGGACCACCAACAGAGCGACCAGCGAGCCGCCCAGGGCAAAGGCCCTGCCGGGCGTGCTGAACAAGCCCGTAGGGGGCTCATCGTCGTACTGCTTGGGGTAAGGTTTGTCTTCGGAGTCTGAGTATGTCATGTTACTCATCTTTCATACCTCTTATCCTCTCGAGAGGCCAATATGCACACAGCAGGCATCAGGAGGGGCTGTCCCATGCGGAACCATGCAGTGTAAGTGTATCTGATTGCGGTGTTGCTGTCAAACATTTTCTCAGGCGTAAGGGCTCAAATTTGGGGTGGAGGAATTGTCAAGGATGTTGTGTAGGGGCCTGAATTGGGCTAGGCCAAGCACCCCTACAGGTCATCGGTCTATCCCAAATCTGAACCCTTACAGAGCTGAAGTAAGTTGACATGAGAAGTGAGAAGTGTCATGCTGGCGAACATGGGAATGAGACAAACCAGTCAAACAGAGAAATATCAGCAGATGCACCGGATGCCGGATGAGAAACAGTGATCAGCTTGTTTGGGCAAGCCCCTTTAGTAAAAGGCGATAGCGTGTATGGTGGCCGAGGAAAACCGAGATGAACAAAGGCGAAGCGTGGCGTCGCTGGCCGAAGCATTGGCCCAGGTAAACAGCCTGGTAGCGCTGACCGGCGCGGGTATCAGCACCGAGTCGGGCATACCCGACTACCGCAGCCCCGACGGTCTGTGGGCGCGGCACACCCCGGTCTACTACTCAGACTTCGTGCGTAACCCTGCTGTGCGCCGCCGCTACTGGGCGCGCAGCCTCAATGGATACGGGCGCTTTCGCGATGCTATGCCCAACGTGGGACATCATGCGCTGGCCGCGATGGAAGGGCACGGCAGGCTGCATTACCTCATCACGCAGAACGTAGATCGCCTGCACACAAAGGCGGGCAGCCGCAAGGTCCTTGAACTGCACGGCGAGAACAGCCGGGTTCACTGCATACAATGTGGGTACACCGAGCCGCGTCTGCAAACCCAGGCCCGCCTTGAGTGGGAGAACCGTCACCTACGTCTACCTGCCGATGAAGTGGGCGAGGCTGAGGAGGTGGTGGTGCCTCTGTGCCCGCAGTGCGGCGGGTTGGTGAAGCCCACAGTGGTCTTTTTCGGGGAGAACATACCCGCCGAGGTAACGGCGCAGGCTTTGCAGCTAGTGGGGGAAGCCGATGCCCTGCTGGTGGTAGGCTCCTCGCTCACCGTCTGGTCGGGCTACAGGCTGGCTCGCGCCGTGCGCGAAAGGGGCAAGCCCCTCTACATCCTCAACATGGGGCCGACCAGAGCCGACAAAGAAGCCACCTTGAAAGTAGAAGCCCCAGCCGGAGCCGCGCTATCGTACATATCCGGTTACCTGACTGGGGCTGCGCCCGCGACTAGCAACCCTCCTCAGCCGTCTCATCACCCACAATAGCGCCGTAGATGCGGTCCAATTCCTCGTCGGAGTAGAAGTAGATGACTAGCCTGCCGCCGCGCCTGCTTTTGGAGAGTTGCACCTTCGTGCCAAGAGCGTTGCGGAACTGTTCTTCCAGGTCGCGCATCTGATTGTAGAGGCCACCTTCCCCCTCGGCTTCATCATCCGGGCCGGACTGTTCTGAGAGGCGGCGGGCCAGGGCTTCCACCTGGCGCACACTCAAGCCCTCGGCGATTATGCGCTCGGCGATAATCAGTTGGGCTTCCAGGTCGGGGACTTGCAAGAGCGCGCGAGCGTGGCCTTCGCTGATCGTGCCCGCCGCCACCGCGTCCAACACAGTTGGGGGCAAACGCAGCAGGCGCAGCGCATTAGAGACCGCACCCCGGCTCTTGCCCACCCTCGCCGCCACCTCCTCCTGCTTCATCCCAAAGTCGCCCGTCAACGAGCGGTAGGCCATCGCCTCCTCAAGAGGATTGAGGTCGGCCCGTTGCAAGTTCTCCACCAGCGCAAGCTCCAGCATCTCTCTGGAAGATGCCTCTCGTATAACGACGGGAATCGTATCCAGCCCCGCCAGCATAGCGGCCCGCCAGCGTCTCTCCCCCGCGATCAGGTTGTAATGGCCGGCCTGGTCGGTCTGCGCCACCACAAGCGGCTGCAAAAGGCCGTGCTCTCGAATAGATGCGGCCAGCTCCTCAAGCTCGTCCTGCCCGAAGGTGTCTCTGGGTTGGTGCGGGTTAGCCGATATGCTCTCGACCGTCACCTGGAGCATGCCTGCAACCGGCACGCCTGGGGTCTGTGGTACAACCTGTGGAGCCTGTGGAGGGACAACGGCTTCAGCAGGCGTCTGGGGCTGCGGGATAGGCTCTTGCGCGTCCTGTGGGATAAGCGAACTGAGGCCGCGCCCCAGGCCGCCTTTAGGCTTGGGCACTGCTGTTTACCTCCCCTGCCTGCGAGCGCAGACCGATGCGAGCTACCAACTCTTCAGCCAGGGCAGCATAGGCGAGCGCACCCCTTGAGTTGGGGTCGTACTCAAGTATAGTGAGGCCGTAGCTGGGGGCTTCGCTCAGTCGCACGCTGCGGGGCACAAGTGTGCCGAACGCCTCGTCGGGGAAGTGGCTTCTTACCTCCTGCACTACCTGGGCCGATAGGTTTGTCCTGCTGTCGTACATAGTCATCACTATGCCCATTATATAGAGGTCTCGGTTTAGACCGCGCAGCACCAGCGACACTGTGTTGGTAAGCTGCATCAGCCCCTCTAACGCCAGATACTCGCACTGTAGGGGGATGATTACCGCGTCTGCCGCAGACAAGGCATTTAGGGTAAGCAGGCCCAGCGAGGGCGGGCAGTCTACCAGCATAAGGTCGTAATCGGGGCGTAACGGGTCGAGGGCCTGCTTGAGGCGATACTCACGCTCGCCCTGCTGCATGGCTGCAAACTCCACCTCTACCCCCGCCAGGTCCACAGAGGAGGGCAACAGATACAGGCGGCCCTTAAAGGCGGGGCGGTCTATCTGTACAACCGCATCTCCGGCCCCCATGTCCCCAGAAAGCACATCGTAGAGGGAAGGCTCGCGTTGTTTATCTATGCCGAGGCTGGAGGTGGCGTTGGCCTGCGGGTCGGCATCCACCAGGAGCACGCGATAGCCCCCAGCTGCCAGGTAAGCTGCCAGGTTCACAGCGGTGGTGGTTTTACCCACGCCGCCTTTCTGATTGGCAAAGCAGTAAATACGCCCCTGCCGAGGCTCAGAGTAGCCTTCCACTAGTGCATATTATAACACAGGTGACGGGGCACGGCAGATGTTACCCCACTATGCCGCGCCTGCGTAGGTATTGCAGCACCAGGTCTTCAAAAGGCAAATCGGTGGTGACTTGTAGGTAGTTGATGCCTCGGCGCCGGCAGAACTGCTCTATTGCCCCCTGCCATTCCTCGAACTTCGCTGCGTAGAGGTCGAGCAGGCCGCCCTCGATGCTAACCTCCTGGGTTGCCCCCGTCTCTATGTCGCGTAGACGCAGGTCGCCAATGAGGGCCAGTTCGGGGTGGACCTCGGCGGGCGCCAGGATGTGCAGCAGGTTCACATCGTGCCCGGCGGCCTGCAACGCCTTCAGCCCCTCAATGCCCCCGCCCTCCACCAGGCAGTCGCTGAGCACGAACAGCAGGCCCGGGTACTTAGCTTGCGCGGCATACGCCTTCAGACTGGCGTCAAGGTCGGTCTGTCCCTCCGCCTGTACGCCCGCCATAAAGCGCAGCAGCGACACGGCGTGCCCTTTCCCCCGTACAGCTGTGAAGCGCTGCATACCTCCCTTACTGAATGCCGCTACACTTAGCCTATCCAGATTAGACAGCGAGATGTAACCCAGTGCGGCTGCCACCCTCCGGGTATAGACCAACTTGTTGAGGGCGCCGGTGTCGCGCTCCTCACTCTGCTGTACTACCGGGCCGGCGGTGCGTTGCGCGCCCTGCTCCGTAACGGCAATGGGCGAGGTAAGCGTTACCTCGTTGGGGTCTCCCCAGTCCATAGACTTGCTGGCATCGAGCAGTATGTGGACGGTGAGGTCTTCTTCTTCCTGGAACAGCTTGATAAAGAGCCGCTCCATGCGGGCGTAGGCGTTCCAGTCCACCCGGCGCAGGTCATCGCCGTGCGCGTAGGTGCGGTAGTCGGCGAACTCCACCGACTGCCCGCGCCTGGGGCTGCGCCTCTCTCCCTTGAACCTGCCTTGCTTGAGTTTGCGGCTGATGAGCGACAGCCGCTCCAGCTTCCTCATGAAGTCGGCGTCGAAAAGTTGGTTGTAGAAGGGCTGTGCGCCGGTGGGGGTTTGCATACTTGCTCCTACTAATTTTGCGGGACCGCCGCGTCGTAAACGGCTTACGGACGCGGAACTACTATTAGAGGCTATGAAAGTCTACAACTTTATCCCCAACAGTACAAACACCGGCTCAAGAGGCCGTTGGACCGGCGACCTACCGACAACCTGCCGACAACGTGGGCTAAACAAGCCCCGCTATCCACCTGGCGGGGCTTCTCTACTCCCAAATAGGCTATCAGAATATAATCATTTAGGATAATGTGACATGAGTACAACTCTGATACACTAAGCGCAACACGCCCCAGGAGGAGGTTTCATCGTGGCGAAAGGCGCTAACCGAATACGCTATAGCACTATCGGCCACAGATCAGGTAATAGGGGCTGCATGGCCTTTGTTGCTGTCTCCTTGTATCTTCTGTGGTTTCTATTGCAGTGGAGCGCCCGTGTGGTAAGAGCCGGAGGCCGCGCTTACAACAGCACCGCCCTATCCCGGCGCTTACCCCTTCGGGTTCTACTGGCTCTTGTCTTCTTATGTGCTGGAATATGGGGCCTCATGCCCAACCGGCCCAGGCAGGCAGCTACTGCGCCAGGCATCGAGCATCGCCGTATCCCCCAAGCGCAGGGGATCAACACGCCACCCCTCAGTACCCTTGTTGAAGCTAAGGTTATCAGAGTAATTGACGGCGATACCATCGAAGTGCAGCCCATAAGCGGCAATGGCCCCAGTGGAAGCCTCAGAATTATAGGGGTAGATACGCCGGAGACCAAGCACCCACGCAAACCCGTCATGTGCTATGGTGCGGCGGCTACCCAAAAGACGCAACAGCTTATAGACGGAGTAGGCGGGCGCGTGTTCCTCGAAAAAGATGTCTCGGAGCGAGACCGATATGGCCGACTGCTCAGGTATGTGTGGCTGCCCTACCCAAACGGACTCCTTATGCTCAATGAGGCGCTGGTGCGGGAAGGGTATGCACGGGTAGCTACCTTTCCGCCCGACGTGAAGTACGTTGACCGCTTCCTTGTGGCCGAACGCGAGGCGAGGAAGGGTAATAAGGGGCTGTGGGCAGCATGCGGTGACTTTGGCGTGCCGGTGGTATACACCGCAACGCCGAAAGCAATAACCTCGGCACACAACTTACAGTAGCAGCACCACCTCCGACGTTTACGAGCCTCTCTCAAAATCGAGCCAATGATGTAGCCTGTTCAGGAATGTTGTAAGGGCCACGCCTGTGCCCTCCCTCTCTCCTCTCCGTCCCCCCTCTCCGCTCATATCCCACTTCCGACAACAATTACACTCAGTTGGTCAGCTGTTATAAGTGTGAGGTAGATAATCTCGCTTATAGCATCTGCCCTGTTCGTTGTGGCAACTATGTCGTAAACAGCTTTCGGACGCGGAACTACTATTAGAGGCTATGAAAGTCTACAACTTTATCCCTAACAGTACAAACACCGGCTCAAGAGGTCGCTGGAACGACACCCTGCCGACAACCTTCCTGGGAGGCATCCTTTGTTTATCAAGCCCAACACCACTAATGGACGCACCAACTTCACCATCAAAGAACTGCCTCCCGACGGCAGACCGCGCGAGAAGCTAAAGTCGCTGGGGGCGGGAGCGCTGTCGGAGGCCGAACTGCTGGCGATTATCCTGCGGGTGGGCACTCAAGGCGAGAGCGTGCTGGACCTGGCGAACCGCCTGCTGGTGACATACGGCGGTCTTGTCGGCCTGGCGCGGGTATCGTTCGCCGAACTGTGCGATGTGCATGGATTGGGAGAGGCCAAGGCTTGCCAACTCAAGTCTGCCCTTGAGCTGGGCCGCCGCCTGCTGTTGGCCCAGCCGGAGGAGCGGCTGCAAGTGCGCTCTCCTGCCGATCTTGCCCCCGTGCTTATGCTGGAGATGGCCCCCCTTGACCAGGAGACGCTGCGTGTGGTGCTGCTCAACACCAAGAACCAGGTGATCAAGCTTTGCGACGTGTACCGCGGCTCGCTCAATTCGTCGCTGGTGCGTGTGGCCGAGGTGTTCAAGGAAGCGGTGAGGGTGAACGCCGCCGCCATTATCGTGGCCCACAATCACCCCAGCGGCGATCCCACCCCTTCGCCCGAAGATGTGAGCGTTACCGAGCAGTTGGTGTCGGCGGGCAAGCTGTTGGAGATAGAGGTGTTGGACCACCTGATAATAGGCGAGCGGAGGTTCGTTAGCCTGCGGGAGAAGCGGCTGGGATTCAAGTCCTAAGCAGCACTATCCGGGCTATCGCGGCGCTGAACTCGGCTCTAGTGTAAGTATTCATAAGTATTCAGATGTGGGTAATCACCGGAACCTTGTCTGGTGGTTACCCACATCTCAAGCGGTTCAAGCGGTTCTTGATAACGCTGCTGGCAGGCGAGGAAATACTACACATTGTCATTCCGAACATAGTGAGGAATCAGCCGGTAGAGCATGACTCTGGGTGGTGGAATACCTGCTCTGTGTTATTCCGCACCGATTCATGTATATGCCTACTGTCATACAGGCGTACTGATTCTTCGCTGCGCTCAGAATGACAAGGCATAGTATCTGTCATCTGCCGGCACGGTAGCATACATAGCTTGAGATGTGGGTAATCACCGGAACCTTGTGCCTTGACGCCTCCGTGCGGGGCTGGTATAGTCGGTTGTGCCGTGACCAACTGTTATGAGGCGCATAATGACTGGTGGATTTGAGACAAACGGGGGGGCGGAGGAGCGGGTTGAGCAGCAGCTTGCCGGCTATGCCTTTGTGCGCGAGGAGCGCGAGCGGGAGATGCGCCTCTATTTTCGCGATGCGCCCGCAGCCGAACTTGCCCGCTCCTTTCGAGCTTCGGGGGCCTCGCTTATCACCCTCACCGGCCGGCGTGCCCAGCCTGCCCCTCCGGCAGGCATGCAGGAGCCTCTGGAGGGCAAACCCCGCAAGCGGCGCAAGGCAACCGGGGTCGAGCCGCCTCCGTCGCCGGGCGAGTTGACGGTCTACTATTTCTATGCGCTCGGTGAGATAGTGTACACGGTGAGCATTGCGGTCTCCTCGGGCGTGGTGCAGTCGGTGGCAGACATCTACCCCAACGCCGGCATGCCGGAGCGCGAACTGCAAGATCACCTCGGCGTTGTGTTCATCGGCACCGAGCATGAAGTAACCGGATAGCCGGTCTCCTCTATCGAATACACCGCTTATGATGCAACAATCATCGCTCCTAAATCGGAACCTGGAACCGCCAACTCGCGCCGTTGTGGATATAGGGCCGTATGATCCTATGCTGCCGGGGCCTATGCGCTTGCGTCTGGACTTAGCTGCATCAGGCGGGGCAGGCGGCCCGCGCATCGTTGGAGCGGAAGTGGGCCTGGGCTACAACTATGTGGGGTTGGAGGCGCACTTACGGCGGAAGGGTGTGGCCTGGGAGCGTGCTCCCCTACTTGTGGAGCGGCTTTGTGCCGGTTGTTCCCAGGCCAATCTGCTGGCATACGCACAGGCTGTGGAGGACATGGCGGGGGTAGTTGTGCCGCCCAGGGCTGCCTACTTGCGCCTGGTGTTGGCGGAGACGGAGCGCGTCACTTCGCACCTGCTGAACATAGCCGCTACGGTGGGCCTGCTGGGTATGCCAAACCGAGAAGCTAATCTGCGCGATCTGCGTGAGCGGATTGTACACACCGTAGGCGAGTGGCAAGGGGCGCGCGTGCAACCTGGAATCATCATTCCCGGCGGTGTAGGCCGCGATATGGATGAAGAAGCCTCGCGGAGGGTGGTGCTGGCTGTGCGCGCTGTGGAGCGTGCGGTGCGGTCGCACACACGGGCCATTATCGCGGGCCGGGATGTGGCTGCGCGCCTGGCCGGTCTGGGCAAGATAGAGGCTCAGGAAGCTGCTTTTGCCGGGCTGCGCGGCCCTGTGCTGCGAGCGACGGGGGTGGCCCATGACATTCGAGTAAGTTTCCCAACAGGGGCTTACGAAGATGAGGCCGTGACGGTGGTGGTGCAGCGCACGGGCGACGCCTATGCCCGGCTGGTGGTGCGCTTGCTTGAGTGCCTGGAGAGCTTCCGAATTATAGAGCAGGCGCTGGACGAACTGCCGCCCGGCCCGATAAAGGCGCGGGGCAACCTGGAAGCGCGCCTGGGTGGAGAGGGCATTGGCCGGGTCGAAGGGCCGAGGGGCGAACTGTTTTGCTGGGTGCGGGGTAGCGTAGAGAAGTTGGAGGGCCTACACCTGAGCGCGGGTTCGGCCCCCACGCTGGGCATACTGCCCGCCCTGCTTAAGGGCAACCTGGACGACTTGCCTCTGCTGCTGCTCTCCCTGGACCTGTGTCCGGCCTGCGCGGAGCGATAGGATGCTTATCGTCCTGCTCATCCTGATAGCAACCGCGCTCGTTTGCATACTGTCCGGTCTGCCGGCTCGCCGACAGTGGGTGGTGAGGTGGGCTGCCGTTGTGGGCGCCGCGTTGGCTCTACTTGTGTCGGTGACGGCAGAGGGGATGGGCACGGCAAGCACGCTGGGGGTGGAGGTTCCCTGGCCGGCGCCGCTCAAGTGGCTGGGGGAGCCTGTTTTCAGGAGCGACGCTCTGGCCGCCGGACTAGGGGCATGGTCCCTGTTGCTTGGGCTGTTGTGCCTGCTGAAGATGGTGGGTGAAGATGCCGCCCCCGCGCAGCTTGCCGCCTCTGTCGGCTTGACGGCCCTGCTGTACAGCCTCGCGCACACGGACCATCTGCTTGCCTTCGCCGGGCAGCTTTTCTTGTTGGCCGGCCTCTCTTTGCTCTATGGCCGCGAGGGTGGGGCGCCTGCCGACTTTGGCCGCCGCGCGTCGGCGCTTGCGCTTGGGGCCTGCCTGTTTCTGGCTGCGGCTCTCCTCATGGGCCGCACCACTGGCGGCGCGTACAGCTTGTTCGAGCTTTCGCTGTCTACGCTCACCTTTTGGGCGCTTCTGCTGATCACCGGCTTTACGGTGTTGTGGCTGGGCGTGCCGCCGGTGATAGGGTGGAGCGCGCGCACAGGAGATAACCTGAAGGACCCCGCCGCCGCGCTGCTGCAAGTGTTGGTGGTGGGCGTGCCGGTGATGGCGCTGCTGCTCAGGCTGCAAGGGCTGGTGAGCCGGGAGGCGCTGGTAGGCACAGTGCCCGGCAATTGGTCGGGATTCATGGCGGCCCTGGGTTGGTTGGGCGCGACAGGGGCGGTGGTAGCTGCGGCGGGCATACTGACGGCGGCAGGCCGCACACGTTGGACGGCCCTGCTCACAGCGTGGGCGATGTGCCTATCGCTGTGGGCCTTGAGCCTGGACAGTGCGCCAGGCCGCCTCGCTGCGCTGGTTATATTCTTTGCTTACGGAGCAGGTCGCATGTTGTCGGTGTTAGCCGGTAGAGGCGAGCGTTCCGGCATGCCGCTGCTGGGAGCCGTGCCCAGCCTGGCGGGTATAATTGGAGCGGCATCGCTGGCGGCGGCGCCCCTCACACCGGCTTTTGTGGGCCTGTGGCTGCTTGCCTCGGCCCTCGCGGAGGGTGAGCACCCCGGTCTGGGGCTGCTGCCTGTGGGTGCAGGCATCCTGGCGGCCTGCGGTGTGGCCCTGCACATCGCCTCAATCAAATTGGGCAGGCCCTCTACCGAAGCAAACGGGGGTAGAGTTTACAACACAATACTGCTGTGGGTGGGGGCGGCCTTCGGCGTAGCAGGGCTGTTGGGTGGCGTTTTGCCGGGTCTGTGGCTGCCCCTTGCGGCACGCATGGCGGCGGTGGGTGGCGGCAGCGCCTCTGTTGTTACGCCGGGGCAGGGCTTGGCGGCAGGCGACCTGTTTTTGCCTCTCCCCTTCCTCGCCCTGGGCACGCTGCTGCTGAGTGCGCTCGGTTGGCTCCTATCAGCGTGGGCAAGGTCACGAGCGGAGGGCATAGGTGGTGGTGTGCTGCTGCCCGCAGGGTTAGCCCAGCTTGGGCCGGCGGAAATAGAGAGGGAAGTCCAGGACAACACAGCACAGCCAACAAAAGGGGCGGGCGTGGTGTCACCCCTCGCCTCCCTCGTGAACCCGTCGTCTGCCGTGTGGTGTCTGTCGCTCTTATGGTTGGAGGAGGGCGTATGGGGCTTCGGTGTGGTGTTGGGGCGATTAGGGGTGCGTTTTGGCGGCTTGTTAGGCCGTCTGGAGGGGCGCTTCTATTTGCCTCTTGCACTGATACTGGCGCTGATAGCCTTGCTGGTAGCCTCACGTTAGCGAGGCACACGGAGATGATCTTCTGATACCTTTAGTTCCGCTAATTCTGGTCGGTGTGGGTAGCGCGGCCCTCCTGGTGCTGCGTGGAGACCGCCTTGTGCTGGGGGCGCTTGCCTTGCAGTGGCTGGGGCTTATTGTGTCAATGCCGGGCATGCCCGCCGTCCCGCTCGGCTCCGTTGCTGCTGAGGGGGTGACGGCTGCTGTTTGCCTCCTTGTCCTGGGCCTGACCTTGAGGAACCTGGATAGAGTAGAGGTGTCTACAATGCCGGGCTTGCCGGAACATGTGCGGCGAGCTGCGGCCCAGGCCGAGCAGCCCGGCAGCGCAACCCCTCAGGGCCGTGAGCGCATGGCGGACGCTGCGTGGTTGTGGGCGGTGGCGCTTGTGGCGGGGATCGCCGGCTTCGGCCTTGCGCGTATCTACCCACAAGGCGCGGCTGAAGAAGGGGCGCTTGCCTTCTACTGGGTGGCGCTATCCGGGGCGATGTCGCTGGTGGTACACGGCACGCGCCACGCGGTAAAGATGGCGGCCGGCCTACTCGCCCTGCTCAACGCCGGCGCGTTTGCCCTCCAACTGCTCGGCCCGACCGCCCCCAGCCCGGTCGCCCTTGTGCTCATGGCGGCCGGCAGGATCGCCGTCTGTGTGATCCTGGCTTACATGTGGGCGCTCATCAAGACTGTTTTCCTGAGTGTTGATCTCGGCCTGGACAGCCTCTTTAGCGGTAGAGACGGACAATGGGCCACCGAGACGGCCATCGTTCCGGTAGACTATACCGAACCGATTGAGCCTGGGGACGGCGTGGGGAGCGTTAGCCGAGATGGGTGATACGCGGCTGGTGTGGGCTGTTGTTGCGCCGTCTATAGCGGCCTTGCTCTCTGCCTTCCTCATGTTGACCGGAAGGCGTGCGGGGCTATCGTCCGGTATGGGCAAGTGGTTCGATGTTGCTGCCCTACTCGCGGCGTGCGGCGGCCTGCTGGTCGAGGGGCCTCTGCTGTGGGGGGCACACGCCGAAGCGTCGCTGTTGGGGCTTACGTTGGCGGCCAACCCGCTTGCGCCGGCGATCCTGCTCTCGGTGTATGCCTCGCTGCTTTGCGCCCTTTTCATAGGCCGGCAAACCGGGTACCCTCCCTGGGCGGTTGTGCCGACCGGGAGCCTGCTAACGGCGGCACTGGTGGTGCAGGAGCCTGTTGTGCGGGTACTATGCCTGTTCGGGGCGGCTCTCCTGGTCGCAGGATTGGCTTTGGGGCAGAGCAGGCCGGGCTACATCGAGGACGACGCCGAGCGTACCATGATGGCGGTCCGGGTGGCCGGCTTGCTCAAGTATCTGGCGGGATGGTGTATCGGCGTGGGGTTGCTGCTGGTAGGTGTGCTCTTGCCGGCTCTCTATCGCTACAACCTGGAAGACCGGGGCTTGCTGCAAACGGGCCTCGCCGCTTTATCGGTAGGGCTGGCGGTATGCGCGGGCACAATGCCGTTCTCGGCCGGTTGGTACGATATGGTTACGGCCTCGCCGGGCGCGGCAACTGTTGCCCTGGGCGCAGTGGCTCCCTCGACTTTGGCTGTGGGCCTGCTTATCCTGGCTCCGACGGCGGGCGGCTTGCACCCTCCGGCGTCGTTGGCATGGCTGGGCGTGGCGGGCGTGCTGTTGGCCGGGCTGCGCGCAGTAGGGACCGAAACAAGTTGGCGCCGCCAAGTAGGAGCCGATTCGGCTTTGCCGGCGGCGATGAGTGTGGCTTTGTCTCTGGGGTGGGCGCTGTTCGGCGTGCTGTTGGGGTCGCGCACAGGTGCGTCGGGAGCGATGCTGGTGGCGGTCAACCTGGCGTTGGCAGTGCCCCTGCTGACGGCAAGCGGCGAGCTGCGTAGAGAGCGTCCGCGCCTGGCGGCAGTAGGCACAGCGGTGGGGGCGCTATCGCTGCTGGGGTTGCCTCCCTTCGGCGGCTCCGTGGGAACCTTGCTGCTCGCGCAGGCTGCCGTCGGCGCCGGAGGGGTGTGGCTGTTCCTCCTGCTGCTGGGCACGCTCCTGGCGGCGGGAGGTTGGCTGCGTTGGGCTGTGCGCCCGCAGCAACCTATGGGGGAGGAGCGTCGCAGCACACAAGCCGGTAGGCTTGGGGGCTTGAGAAGATGGTTTGCATCGCCCCTGCCGTTGCTGGTGTGCGTCTTGATCGCCGCCCAAATCGCCCTTTTCTTTCTGTCCAACCAAATTGCCGTTCCAATGCTATCCTGGGCCAATGTACCCTGGACTGCTCTGCCGTAGACCAACTCTAACTATGCCTGCTTACTCTGCCTTTGAAAGATCGCTGTTTGTTTACCACCTGCATATGGGCGGGGCGGATGCGGATGCCTGGGAATGGCGGTCGCTGTCGGCCCCACGCTATCGGGCGAAGTTGCGGCAATTGGGAGTGCAGTTCGTCGGCTCGGCGCGGGAAGCAGACGTAGTGGTGGTTACAGGACTGCTGTTGGCCGGCAACCTGGCCGGTGTGCTTGTGCAGTTGGCCCTCATGCCTTTCCCTTCGGCTGTTGTGGCGGCGGGCGATGCTGCCTGCACCGGGGGCATCTGGGCAGAGGAGGGCCTGCCCGGCCTCGCCCCTTATCCTCTCAGCCACTACGCCGATGTGCAACTCACCATCCCCGGCAGTCCTCCCACTCCGCAAGCCCTGATCGAGGGGCTGGCTGCCGCCGCCCGCCTGCTTACCCACCCTCAGGGGTCGCCGCCGGACGCCTGGCAGGAGGAGTAACCCGTCCCCTTCCCTACAAAAGAACCCCGCCTCTACTACCCACATGACTACTTACATTCCTAGAACTCTTGTTCTAAAATAGACATGTGCGTGGATGCATATCCAAGCCGCGTGTTGATTTTGTTCAGGAGGGTAGAGCCGGTGGATAGTTATCAAGCAGGGCGAGGGAGAGACAACAGCGAGGGCGGTTATGAGCG
>JBBSIX010000054.1:0-14213 GCA_038231875.1 Chloroflexia bacterium
ATTGGGCGTAGCCCAAGAACTGAAGAATCAGTGCGCCTGTATGACAGTAGGCATATACATGAATCGGTGGGGAATAACACAGATCAGGTATTCCACCACCCAGAGTCATGCTCCACCCACTGATTCTTCAGTTCTTGCTTCGCAATTCAGGCTCAGAATGATAAGTTGTAGTACGTTCTGCTTTCGCCGGCAAGGTGGCCTACCGTCCCGCCTCGGCCATGCCCATGAGCCGCGCCAGTTCCCCAGAGGCGCGCAGGCGCTCTATCGTGCCGTTGATGTGGGCGGCCAGAGCGTCTGCATGGGCAGGCATCGCCACTACATAGGGGTCGTCGGTGATGGGCGGCGAGAGCGCCACGAGCGCCCCAGGGTTGGCGGCAAGGTAGAGTTGCGCCGAGAGATTGTCGGTTATGGCGGCATCGGTTTGGCCCGACCTGAGCGCATCCAGCGCTTCTTCCGGCGAGCGGTAGACCGAGCGCAGTTGCATGCCGCCGGCCTTTGTGCGTTGCAGCCGCCTCGCCTCGGTGTCGGCGTTGGAGCCTAGCTCAACGCCCACAGTCCTGCCACCCAACTGTTCAACCGATAGAATGCCGCTCTCCCCCTGCCTGACGACAAGCACCTGCCCCGCCTGATAGTAGGGCGCCGAATAGCGCACCTCTTTCTGTCGCTCGTAGACGAAAGGCTGCGCCGAAATGATAACATCAATGTTGCCGGCAAGCAGCGCATCATACAGCGTGTCGAGGGCAAGGGTCTTGAATATAACCCGCACCCCGAGGTCGCCGGCGATAGCCTCGGCCAGGCGCGCATCGTACCCCTCAACCTGCCCATCGCGCACCATGTCGAACGGTGGGTAGGTGGGGTCCATGCCGACGCGCAGACTGCCTATTGAAAGTACTTTCAGCAAGTAGGGGTCGGAGGGTTGCTGCCGGCCCAGCCACACAAGCGCAGCGAGCGCCAGCAGCCCGGCAAATATGAGGATGTTAGTCAGTGTGCGGGTCATAGGTGAATGGTTACGATAGATCAAACCGTAGGGGCAAGTATGGGACTGTCCTCCCTCTTTACTCCTCTACTTCACTGCACGCTGCACCTCAAGATAGATCGCCTTGGGGATAAAGTCCGGCGTTAGGAAGGCATAGTTGTCGAAGTAGGTATGCTGAGGAGTCGGGAAGCGCGAGGCCCACAGAGTCACGGCCCGGCACCAGGGCCAATCCTCCCGGGCTTTGCGGTAGGCCGCGATGGTGTACTCCACCCTCTGGTAGGGTTTGACGGCGTACAGCCAGCGCGGGCTGTCGTTCCAACCGCCTTCGGTGATGTAGACCGCCTTACCGCCGTCTCCATGCCGCTGCATCACTTCGTAAAGCTCCTGAGCGCGGGCAAAGTTCAGCTTGCGCGGGCCGGGCGGGTCGTCGGGTGGGGCGGTGAGGCCATAAGCGTGTACGGCCACCGCATCGAAGTAGGGCGCGGCTCCTGCCTTGTACAGTTCGTCCATGTAAACAAGATCGTTGAGGGCGTTGGGGCTGCCCTCCGGTTCGAGATTGGGCGCAAGGCCGGCCAACAGTACGATGCAATTGGGGTCTGCCTCCTTCGCCCGCTTGTAAGCCGTTCGCAGCAGGTCGGCGTAAGCCTGGGGGTCGGGAGCGCGCTGCCCCCACTCGGCGGCGGTGTTCGGTTCGTTCCAGATGATATAGTAGCGGATGCGCCCCTGGAAGTGCCGCACAAAAGCAAACACAAAGTCACCATAGTCGCCGTAATGGTCGCGGTCCAAGTATCGCCAGGTGGTGTTGGAGGGCCGCGCCCAGCCGGGCACGCCGTCTATGCGAGCCAGCAAGGTGATGCCGTTTTGGGCTGCGGCGTCGGCCACAGCGTCGGCGTGCGTCCAATCAAAGCGGTTGCGGTCGGCAGGCTGGATGTAAGCCCAGGGGAAGAACTCGGTGGCCCACCGGCCTCCCATCTCGCGCAGCATCTTAAACTCGCGCCCGATCTTCTCAGGGTCAGGCTCGTCGGTCAGGCGGGTATGCAGGCCGATTTTGGAGTTATAGCTCTGAGCTGTAGAGAACGGGGTAGGGGTAGGGGCGGCAACCGGCGCGGAGGCTGCGGGGAAGTGGGGCAGCATGCCGGCCAGGAGCACCGCTAAAGCTGCCGCCAACAAGAGCATCGCAAAGACAGGTTGGCGCAGCCCTCTGCCTGCCTCTAGTTCGGTGTTCAAGGTCCGCCTTCTCTAACGTAAGCGTTCAGAACACGGGTAGACCTGCCCCTACAACGACTCATCCCAACCCCGAATACTTAACCTTCTAATAAGCCCTCGCGAAGATAGCATGAGTGTTGCCCTCCATGCCGCACACCACACAAGGGCCGGTGTCGCCAGGCTGGTCGAGGGGCATGCACCGGTTGGTAGCCTTCGTCTCGGCCTTGATGACATCCTCGCAAGAGGGCATGCCGCACCAGAAGGCGTCGGCGAACTGCCGCTCCTCGATAGCCGCCCGCATCTCGTCCATGTCGGCAACGTGGCGGGTGTTGGCCTGGCGGAACTCCAACGCTTTATTGTAGAGCGACTTTTGTATCTCCTCCAGCAACGCAGGCACACGCTCGGCCAAAGTTCCCACGTCGGGGTACTCCTTGAACTCCTTGCCGGGCTTATCTCGCCGCGCCAACTCAACAGTGCCGTTCTTAACATCTTTGGGGCCGATGGCGATACGCAAAGGCACGCCTCGAAGCTCCCACTCATTGTGCTTCCAACCGACAGTGTGCTGCTGGTCGGCGTCCACCTTCACGCGCACGCCCGCGCCCCGCAGCGTTTTCTCCACCGCGCCGACGGCCTCCATCACCTGCGCCTGCTCCTCGTCGTTGCGCCAGATAGGCAGGATAACGGCCTGGTAGGGGGCGATGCGGGGGGGCAGCACGAGGCCGCGTTGGTCCCCATGCACCATGATGAGCGCGCCGATGATGCGGGTGGACATGCCCCACGATGTTGTGTAGGCGTATACCCGCTCGTTGTTCTCGTCGAGGAACATAATATCGAAAGCGCGGGCGAAGTGGTCGCTGAGGTTGTGAGAAGTACCGGCCTGCAAAGCCTTGCCGTCCTGCATCATCGCCTCCACCGTATAGGTGCGGAGCGCGCCGGGGAACTTCTGGCTTTCGCTCTTGAGGCCGGGGATAGCAGGGATAGCCAGCTCCTCCTCCAGGAAAGAGCGATACGTCTCCAGCATCAGGCGGGTGCGCTCCTCGGCTTCATCGAGGGTAGCGTGGACGGTGTGGCCCTCTTGCCACCAGAACTCGGCGGTGCGTAGAAAGAGGCGGGGCCGCTTCTCCCACCGAAAGACCGAGCACCACTGGTTGATGAGAATAGGCAGGTCGCGGTACGACTGCACCCAGCGCGAGTAGATGGGGCCGATGATCGCCTCGGAGGTAGGGCGCACCGCCAACGGCTCGGCCAATTCCTCGCCGCCGCCGCGCGTTACCCAGGCCACTTCGGGGGCAAAACCTTCTACGTGCTCGGCTTCTTTCAATAGGTAGCTTTGAGGGATGAGCAAGGGGAAAGCGGCGTTGACCACGCCTGTATCTTTGAAGCGACGGTCGAGTGAGCCGCTCGCGTTCTCCCATAGGGCATAGCCGTAGGGGCGGATAACCATGCAGCCGCGCACCGGAGCATCTTCCGCCAACTCCGCACGCATAACTACATCGTTGTACCAGCCCGGAAAGTCGGCCTCAATATCGGCCAACGCCTGCCCAAATTCCTTCTGTTCGGCTTTCGCGCACATAAAATACCTCGTCATCCTGGGTGTTGTGTGCCGGAGCGCCCGGCGTTGCTCATCTCCCACTATAGCAAAAACGGCTGAACAGCGTCAATCGGTCTGAGGGACTGTAAGCGGTCGGGCTTTGGGTATGAGTAATCATGGCCCTCAGGCCACAACCGACAAGGAATATGTACGCGTCCGTAGGGGCACGGCGCGCCGTGCCCCTACTCTATTTTCAGAGGAGCCTGAATTGGGCATAGCCAAGAAGGGGCGAAACCGGCCTCTCGGCCTGTCAAGGCTCCATGCATGATATAATGCACCATGAACGCCCAATTCGGACTCCTGTTCTCAAGGCCGGAGGCGCTCTTGCTGCTGTTGGTCTTGGCGCCCGTGACGGTCTATTTGACGCGCACCAGCCTGGCCTTTTTGCCGCGTGGGGCACGGCGGTGGAGCCTGGGGCTGCGGCTGGTTATCATCGCGTTGGCAGTGGCGGCGCTGTCGGGCGTGGGCGTGGTGCGGGCCGACCAGAGGCTGTCGGTGGTCTTTTTGCTGGACCGCTCCGGCAGCGTGTCCACGCAAGAGCAGGCGGCGCAAACAGCCTACGTTCGCGAGGCAGTGGCCGCGCTCAAGCCGGGCGACCAGGCGGGAGTGGTGGCGTTCGGGGCAAACGCCCTTGTAGACCGACCCGTGCTGCCCGACAAAACGCCCCCCGACCTACAGAGCGCGCCGGCCACTACCTACACCAACATAGATGATGCCTTGCGCCTGGGCCTCGCGGTGGCCCCCGCCGACACTTCGCGCCGCCTGGTGCTCCTCTCCGATGGCCGCGAGAACCTGGGCAATGCAGAGTGGGCGGCTCGCATGTCGGCGGCCGGCGGTGTGCCGATAGACATTGTGCCCCTGCCCATCGAGAGTGGGCCGGAGGTGTGGGTAAACAGCCTCAAGGCGCCCTCTCCCGTGCGCGAAAACGAGCGCGTTTCCCTGGAGATCGGCATCACCAGCAGCACAGACACCACCGCCACCCTCCTCCTCTCAGTAGACGGCAACGCCCTCGGCAGCCAGGCTGTAAGCCTGACGCGGGGCGCGAACAGCTTTGTGCAGTCCTTGCCTCCAATCGCTAAGGGCTTCCACACCTATTCGGCCCAGCTGGTGGTCCCACCAGGGGCAGACACTCGCCGCGAGAACAACCGCTACAGCGCTTTTTCGTTGGTGCTGGGCAAGCCGCGTGTGCTCGTCGTCGAGGGGCACGCGGGAGAGGCCGGCGCGCTCCTTGCCGCCATAGCCCCCTCCGTAGACGCCGACCTTGTGGCCCCCGAAGCCATGCCGGCAGACCTGCGGGCGCTGGCGGGGTACGGCGGCGTGGCGCTGGTGAACGTGCCCGCCACAGCGCCCTCGCGCAAGGCGCTTGAAAATTTGCAGGTGGCGGTGCGCGACCTCGGCAAAGGGCTGGTGGTGATAGGCGGCGACGAGAGCTACGCGGCAGGCGGCTACTTCCGCACTCCCCTCGAAGCGATGCTGCCGGTGGACCTCAACCTGCCCTCTAAGCTCGACATCCCCACCGTCGCCATGCTCCTCGTAATAGACCGTTCGGGCAGCATGGCTGAGGGACACTCCGTCAATGGGGTGGGTGTGACTAAGATAGCGCTGGCAAAAGAGGCGGCTTACCAGGCGACGGCCCAACTGGGCGAGCGCGACTATGTGGGCGTGATCAGCTTCGATAGCGCTGCCTCCTGGGTGGTAGAGTTGCAGCCGTTGGGCGACCCGGCGCAGTTCCAGGGCAAGATCGGGGGCATCACGGCGAACGGCGGCACCAACATCTACAGCGGCCTTGCCCCGGCGGTGGAGGCCCTTGTTGCCAACAACGCCAGGAGCAAGCATATCATTCTGCTCACCGACGGCATCTCCGAAGGAGGCAACTATGCAAAGCTCCTCGAACAGATGGCGGCCAACAACATAACCCTCTCGACGGTGGCGGTCGGCTCGGACGCGGATCAAGGCTTTTTGCAAAACCTGGCGACCGCCGGCAAAGGCCGCTTCTACTACACCGAGCAAGGCGACGCCCTGCCCCAGATATTTGCCCACGAAAGCCACATCGCCGCCCGTTCCTACATCATCGAGCACCCGTTGGCCCCGAAGCGCACCTCACCTTCGCCCATTTTGGACGGCCTGGGCGGGCTGCCCGATTTGCAGGGCTATGTGGGCACATCGCCCCGGCCCGCCGGACAGGTGGTGTTGGTGAGCGACGCGGGCGACCCGCTCCTGGCGCAGTGGCAGTACGGCCTGGGTCGGGTGGTGGCCTGGACCTCCGATGCCAAAGGGCAGTGGGCCAAAGATTGGGTGGCCTGGCCCGATTTCCCCCGCTTCTGGACGCAAGCGCTGCGTTGGAGCACGGGAGCCGAGGCGGGCAACGCTTTGCAACCGCGCATCGAGCTTGAGGGCGGCATGGCCCACATAACGGTAGATGCAGCCCAGCCCGACGGCTCGTTCCTGAGCAACCTGAACGTAGGCGCGCAGATAGTCAGCCCCAGCCTGCTGACCTCAAGTGTGACGTTGCGGCAAAGCGCTGCCGGCCGCTACGAAGGCAGCTTTCCGGCCACCGAGGAGGGGGCTTACCTGCTGCGTGTGCAGGCCCAGGGGCAGGGGCTGGGTAGCACAGCGCAGACGATGGGCGTGGTGGTGCCCTACTCGCCTGAGTACCGAGGCACACCCGCCGACAACGGGCTGCTTTCGCGGTTGGCATCCCTCACGGGCGGGCGCGTGCTGGCCCTGGACAACCCTACGGCTGCCCTGGAACACAACCTGCCTGCCGCCTCGAGCGCCACCGACCTTTGGCCCCTCTTGCTGCTGTTCGCCATCCTGCTGCTGCCCTTCGACATTGGCGTGCGCCGGGTAGCCTTGTCGCGGGGCGACTTGGTGAGGGCGAGAGAGGCGTCACTGGGGAGGCTGGGCCGGCGAAGACGAGCCATGCCCGCGCTACAGACCGCCACGCCGCAGACCGCCGCCCTGCTGACGGCAAAAGAGCGCAGCCGCGAACGCCTGAAGCCGGAGCCGCCCCCTGCACCCGCCGGTAGGCAGCCGGAGCACACAGCCTGGGAGCGGGGCCTGCAAATCGAAGGACGCACGGGCCGCCAAGCATCCATCGTTGCACCCCCGCCCCCACCCACCCCGCCGCAGACACAACCTGCCCGGCAACCGGAGGAGGAGACCGAGGATGGCCTGGCCGCCCGGCTCCGTAAGTCGCGGGAGCAGCGACACTAGACAAGAACTAATAAATCGGTAGAAAAACTTGACTTGCTGCTAAACAGCGCCTGGGTGCATAACACCTAGGCGCTTCTTTTCGTTGTAAAAGGCGCAATCCGATGTTGAACCACAAAACAGGACCTGGGCACAACCCAGGCAAATCAAAAGGGAGATGTAGGCTATGGAAAGCAGGAACGTAGGTCTTACCGGAATGGGGCTGCGACGCACAGGTCGTAGGAGCGGCTGTAGCTGCTGTAGCTTCGCTATGCTGGGGCTGCTCTCTGTGCCTTTGGCCGCAGTAGCAGCGTTGTTTCTCGTGTTTTAGAAGTTTACAGTTCAAGTTTTACAGTTCAGAAGGAGAAGTAACTTATGAATACATGTTTAGGGCTTATCGTGATGTTAATAGCGCTCGGCATCGTCGGTTGGGTAATTGACCTGATAGTGCCCGGCAAGATGCCTTATGGCTGGCTCGGCGGCGTCGTGGCGGCCATCCTGGGTGGGCTGTTGGGCGGCTTCTTGTTCGGTCAGTTTGGTCCTGCCGTTACGTTTGGCGGTTGGACACTCGCCTTTATCCCGGCGATACTTGGCGGCATAATACTGGGCTTTATAGTGCGCTTCATCATGGGGTCGCAGGGCCGTCGAACGCTTTAGCTGTGGGAGGCGACGTATGGCAAAGAAACGCAAAAGCGGGGGTAGGGGCGTAATGCTCCTGGGCCTGCTGGCGGGGGCGGTAGTCGGAGCCGCCGTTGCCCTGGTCTACTCCCCAGGCACAGGCGAACAAAACCGCGAGCAGTTGGTGGAGTATGTCTCCGACAAAGTAAGCGCATAAGAAAGATGTGAGGATAACAGGATGAAAGGAATGCGAATTGCAGTCAAGTACCTAACTATCGGCCTGCTGGCAGGCTTGCTTCTCGCCCCTCGTAAGGGCGACGACACCCGCAAGCTCCTGGTCGAGCGGGGCAAAGAGTACTTGCAGGAAGCCTTCAACATGGGAGGCTGAAACACAACGGCCGGTTCTCGGTTCCCGAGCCTTCATGGGCTTGGCGCTCTGAAACCGGAAACCAAAATCAAGAAGGAGGTACGGACAAATGACATTCTGGGACTTTATCGGGTGGTTGGTAATCGGCTTAATAGCCGGCTGGTTGGCTAGCGTGGTTATGGGCCGAGGCGGCTACGGCATCGTGGGCGACATCATCGTCGGGGTGATCGGAGCTTTCATCGGCGGGGTAATCGCCCGCGCTCTTGGCTTGTTTGGGCCTGCCGCCAACGACCCCATCAGTTGGGGCAGCCTGATCTTCGCCATCATCGGCGCCATCATCTTGATCGCCATTGTGCGCGCCCTGGCAGGCGGCAGAACAAAGCTCTGATGAGGTGTAAGCGCCAAAATTGAGAGTAGTGAGCTTAAAGGCTAAAGGAGGGCATGTGGCACAGGTAAACATTAACACACCCGGCGATAACGGCGGCAGCGCGGCTGCGATTGTGCTGGTGGTTGTGGTGCTGTTGGTGCTGGTGCTGTTGGTGCTCTGGCTCGCCGGCGTCTTCAACACAGGCGCGCCGCCTCCGCTGCCGGCGACCCCTATCGCTCCTACCCCAACAGCAGGAAACGAGATGTTCCGACTGCTCGGTATTTAGCCGGCAAAGGCAATCTCAAGCCTCAACTCAGAACAAACAAAGACCCCCCCGGGTTTTTGTTTGTTTTGTTTCAAGCTCAGTTACGAGGGAAGGAGAAACCAGGAATGATACCTCTGGGCGACGAAGGCACACCCCAACAAAGGGGCTTTCCCATTGTAAACGTGACCCTCATAGCAATAAACATCCTTGTGTTCTTGCTCCAACAAGCGGTGGGCGACCCGATCACGAACGGTTGGAGCCTGATCCCAAAGGAGATTACTACGGGGGTAGACCTGACCGGTATAACCCAGATACCCGGCCTCAATGCTTCGATACCGTTGTATCCCGCTCCCCTGGGCATACCCTACCTGACGCTGCTTACCTCGATGTTTATGCACGGCGGCTGGCTGCACATCGGCTCGAACATGCTTTTCTTGTTCATCTTCGGCGACAACGTAGAGGACAACTTCGGGTCGCTCAAGTATCTGGTGTTCTACCTGCTGTGCGGCTTCGGGGCCGACATCTTGCAGATATTCCTGGGCGGCGCCGACTCGGTTATCCCCAACCTGGGAGCTTCGGGGGCAATCGCGGGAGTGCTGGCCGCCTACCTGGTGCTGTTCCCGAAGGCGCGCGTCAGGGCTTTGATACCGCTCGGCTATGTGGGAACCATAGCCGCAGTGCCCGCTATCATTATGATCGGCCTGTGGATCGCCACTCAGTTCTTGAGCATCTTCGCGGCAGGCGAGCAGTCTGCCGGGCCGGGCGGCGGGGTAGCATACTGGGCGCACGTGGGGGGCTTCATCACCGGGGCTATCCTGGTGTTCCTGTTCCGTGAGCGCTCCGGTTCCCCTACCGTGTTCAACCGCGCCACCGGCTAGAGAAACCAAAAGTATAACAAAAGGACGCACTTGTCCGGGTGCGTCCTTTTGTTAGTTGACGATTTTACTTATACCAATTGCATTTGAAAAGGCTGTAAAATGGGAGGCCAGGGGACACCCTGGTACCCCGGCAGGGGCGAACCCCCTGCACCCCCTTTTTGCAGTCGTTACCCCACAATCGGTATTACTTGCCTATGCCCAGGAAGATCACCGTATGGTTGCGGCTCAGGTTGCCCTCGCGGACGGCCTGGGTTGCCGAACCCATCAGCAGATACTTGAAGGGGCGCAGTATAGGCGCGGCATCCCGCTCGTAGTCGGCTTTCCGGCTTGGCTCCATGCCCTTCTCAAGAGAGGCGCGTAGGGCAGTGATGTCCAGGTAGCCGATGATATTACTGTCGGGGGGTAGGTGGCCATTGCGGTCGCGCCAGGCATCGGTGCTGCCGAAACCTTTGCCGAAGCCGGAGGTTACAGGCTCCAACTGGGAGCGGGCCGACTGCGAACCGGAGCCTACTACCATGAGTAGCCTGTCGCCGGTCACGCCGACCACCGGGCTGTCGTCGCTGCCGGGAGCCAAATCGTAGAAAGTGCCGCCCACCGCCTCGAACTTCTCGACATCGCCGCCCGACATCTGTGTAATGGTAGAGTCTACTACTTCCAGAACCTTATCGTGGTCGCCCGGCTTGAGCTTCAGTTGGAAGATAAAGGCCGACACACTGTCGCTGCTGCTTGCCGGCGCGGGGAGCACAATCAGCGAATAGTCGCCGCCGAGCAGGGGCAATATGTCCGCTTCGAGGTCTTTGCCGGTAATCTCCTTCACCTGCTCCTCGCCCGAGCGAACTGTGTCGGCGGTGTCGCCGCCCTGCTTACGGGCCGCTTCGAGGGCCGACTTTATCACGCTCTGCAAATCGGTGCCCACCAGGAAGCCGAGCGGGTCCGCAGGGATATCCGACACAGTAGAGGCGTCGGGCTTGGCGTTGGGGTTAACCTGCACGGCGGAGCCTGTGCCGGCCAGAGCGTTGGTGAAGTCGGCCTGCGAGGCAATATCTATCTGCATGCCGTCGTCGTGCGCGCTAAGGGTCATCAGCATCGCACCCTGGGCGTTCTGCACCGTCTGGACGGCTTCAGGGGAAACGAAGCCGATCTGCTTGTAAATCTCGGTCAGATTGATGTACAGGGAAGCCACACGCTCGCCGGGCACCTGCCCAGACAGCGCTTTGAAGGCGGCATCGTCTTTGAGGCCCTTGTTGTCCTTGATCTGGTCTATCACTATTTTGACAGGCTCGATTTTGGTTCCCACCGCCGCCGTGGACGAACCTTGCAGCAGGGTGAAGTAGAGCGTGTTGGTGCCGGTGATGTACTTGCGGATTTCCATGTCCCGATACGTCTCGGCCACTTCCATCTTGCCCGCATCGGCCTTCTGCTTGAAGTCGAAGATGGGGCCTTTCTTGTTGAGCGGATTGAAATCGAGGTCCACCAGCCCCACCACGTTACGGCCCAGCACATCGCCGGCCACCTGTTCCATGTCACCGGAGGACGAGGCATCCTTGAGCTTCTGGAGGTCGTCGGTACTGGGAGGCAAGATAGCAAGGGTGAGATTGCCGCCCAGATAGGAGGCCAGCGCATCAAAGTCGCCCACTTGGGGGGTAGAGGCAGGGGTCGGCAAGCCGGTAGCGCCGCCAAGCTCGGTGGCCTGCTCGGCAATCTTGGCCCAGGCCTCCTTGAAGCCGGGCTGCGACTTGAAAGCCTCCTGCATTTTGTCCATAGCGGCCTTCTGGCTGCCGTTCAGCACAGGGTCCACCGAGAAGTAGCCAAGCACATTGGCAGGCAGCGCCCGCTCCGCAGCCAGCGCAGGGCGGTTGATCGTCTGGTTGAGGAAGTAGGCCACCCCAGCGCCCGCGCCCACCAACAGCAGCAGGGCAACCAGGCCCACGATCAGAGGGGTGTTGCTGCGCTTCTTAGTAACGGCAACCTCCGCACTCGAAGTGTACGGCGCAGCTGGGGTGACGGGCGTCGGGGCGAGGGGAGCGGGGTCGGGTTGCACGCGGTAGCCCTCTACGGCGTTGGGGTCGGCCGGCGGCGCGGGGTAGTCTCCCGGCGGCGGGCCGTACTGAGATGTAGGTTGCGGCGGGGGAGAAGGCTGAGATTCATCAACGGGTTGCCCCGTCTGTGGGTCGAAACGCCGGCCCGGTTGATTCGGGTCGTTACTACTCATTGAGCTTACCCTCCTTTAAAAGTTGTACATACTATACACAGCGATAGCGGGCCGAAAACACGCAACTAGCCGGCTCACTAAGATACGGTCGGCAAACAGCCCAAGTTTCACCGACTCAGCAGGCTCAACAGGCATTGTATGAGCAAAAGGCCGGCGCGTCAAGGGAGGGGCGACTGATGATTACCCACAGCTCAAGCTATGTATGCTACCGTGCCGGCAGGCGAGGGAATACTACATATTGTCATTCTGAGCGCAGCGAAGAATCAGTCGGTGGCGCATGATTCTGGGTGGTGGAATATCTGCTCTGTGCTATTCCGCACCGATTCATGTATCTCCCAACTGTCATACTGGCGCACTGATTCCTCACTACGTTCGGAATGACAAATGGTAGTACTTCCTCGCCTCCCAACAAGAGAGCATAGGTAGCCTGAGATGTGGGTAATCATCAGGAATATTCTTCTTGACAGGAACTACAATATCATATATCATCCTGACACGGGCCAAGCGTTAGCCGAGTCCCGGCAGTTTGCGTAGGCACGAGCGGGCAATGGGATAGATAAGTAGATAGGGCGCACATAGCATCCCCAGCCTTTCTCGTGCTTGTGAACGACGAGCCGCCGGAAACAGCCACGTTGTGCTTGGCCCACAGAGTAGAACCAGCCTCACTTTACGCAGAACCCACACATCTACCGCCTAAAATGAGGCTTTTATGCAAAGAAGGAGGTTACCCAATTGAGCAGACGTAAGATTCTCGTACTATTGGCGTTCATGGTAATGCCTGTGCTCGCCGCGGCCATAGGGTTCGCAGGGCAGGGCACGCAGTCGGCGATCGCTTCGGCGCCCGCAAAGCAGGCGACCCAGAACGGCAACGTGTCCGCGCAGTATCGCGGAGTAAGCACAGCCGTCAGGTTCGACGTGTCGCCCCCACTGCGCTCCATGACCCCCCTCAAGCCCCAGGCTGAGAAGGACCAGGAGCGGGAGTTTGAAGACCGCAGCCGTTACACTGACGGCAAGCTTGGCCCGCAAACCGCCGACACTGCGGTCCAGAGGTTCCTCGGTGTTATCGCCATCCCCACGCCTCTGGTGCGCTTCGAGGGTATTAACAACATCTCCGGCGTCTCCCCGCCCGACCCGGTGGGCGATGTAGGGCCCAACAACTACATCAACATGACCAACCTGAGCTTCCAGATTTGGGACAAGACCGGCACTTCGCTGTATGGCCCCGCCGCCAACAACACTCTGTGGGCAGGCTTCGGTGGGCCGTGTCAGGTACAAAACGCAGGCGACCCGGTGGTAGTACACGACCAACTGGCCGACCGCTGGATGCTTACCCAGTTTACCGGTACCGGCCCCACCTACTACAACTGTGTGGCCCTATCGCAGACCAGCGACCCCACCGGCGCTTATTATCGCTACGCCTTCAGCACAGGCAGCAACTTCCCCGACTACCCCAAGTATGGCGTGTGGCCTGATGCTTATCACATATCCACCAGGGAATTTGCGGGCAGCAACTTTGCCGGCGTAGGCGCTTATGCCTTGAACCGCGCTCAGATGCTGGCAGGCAACCCCAATCCGCAGGTGATCTCCTTCCTGGCGAACCCTGCCCAGGCCTATCTGGTGGGCGACGGCCTGCTCCCCGCCGACCTGGACGGCAGCACGCCTCCCCCAGTCGGCAGCAATGAGTTCTACCTGGGCTCGCAGGACGACGGCGGCGGCTACGGCGCGCCTTCCGATGCCCTCAACATCTGGCAGTTTCATGTGGACTTCGCCAATCCGCCCAACTCCAGCTTTATGCTGGCGAATACTGTAGCTACCGACCCGTTCGACTCGATCTTTCCGTGCTCAGGACGCAGTTGCATCCCGCAGCCCGGCACAACCAACAAGCTGGACATCCTTTCTTACCGCCAGCGCACCCTGTGGAGGCTCGCTTATCGTAACTTCGGTGACCACGAGTCGCTGGTGACCAACCAGTCGGTGGAGGCCGTCCCCGGCATCGCCGGTATCCGTTGGTACGAAGTACGCAGCCCGCAGACCAATCCCACTATCTTCCAGCAGGGCACTTATGCCCCCGGCGCTACCGACGGCATACATCGCTGGATGGGCAGCATCGCGCAGGACGTGCAGGGCAATATGGCGCTGGGCTACAGCGCTTCCAACTCTACCGTTTTCCCCAGCATCTACTACACCGGACGATTGGTCTCCGACCCGCCCGGCACGATGAACCAGGGAGAAAGCTCGTTCAAGAACGGCACAGGCTCGCAGACCGGCAGCCAGCGCTGGGGTGATTACACTTCGATGAACATTGACCCTGTGGACGACTGCACCTTCTGGTACGTCAACGAATACGTGCCGACCACCAGTTCAGTCGGCTGGCGAACCTACGTAGGCTCGTTCAAGTTCCCCGGCTGTGCAGTGGGCACTGCTACTGCCACACCTACCGGCACACTGCCTACCGCCACCAGCACCGCTAGCGCCACCAACACTCCTATGGCTACAGCCACCACCTGCCCGGCTACTTACGCAGTAGCCACAGCCACAGGC